>NZ_JBFUKO010000070.1:0-15827 GCF_056400805.1 Aminobacter sp. P4_H6_2 | reverse complement strand
ATCGAGTTCCGAGCGCTGGAGGACGCGTGCATTGACGTCGAAGGAAAGCTCGCCACCGGCCACCGGCATATCAGGGATATAGGCGTAATCGAGCGTCGGCAGCACCCACGGCTGCTTGTCGGCTCGAGCCGTGGGATCGCTGTCGAGCACCTCTTCCTGAACGTCGAAGCGCATGGCGCGCAGGTCGAAATAGTTACGGTCGTTCAGGCCGGTGAGATAGACTTCCGAGCGATGCGTGCTGTCGGAAAAACCATCGATATTGTAGGTGCGCGAAAAATTCTTGTCGGTCTGTGCGAGAATATCCCAACCGAACGCCCATCGCGGATTGAGGTCGAAACGGCCTTTCGTGCCGACCATGCCACGCAGCTTGTTCGGGTCGCCGACAGGCCCGCTGTCGACGGTGTTGACGTCGAACTTGTCCGGATTCATCTGGTGGATGCCGGCGATCTTGAGGGTGTACCCGCCGTTGTTGAAACGCTGGCGCCACTCTGCTTCGCCAAGGAAGCCCTGCTTGGTATAGCCGGTGCCTTTGACGGTGAGATCATAAGTCGGCGACAGCGCGAAATAGTAAGGAATCGTAAGGCCGGCACCGAGGTCGCTCTTGAAGCCGATGCTGGGCATCAGGAAGCCGCTTTTGCGCTTCACTGTCGGGTCGGCGATTTCGAATGCCGGCAAGAAGGCGATGGGGAAGCCGAAGAACTCGAAATTCGAGTTCTCGAAGCGCACGGTCTTCTTCTGGCCGTCCCAAATGATCTTCTGCGCCTTGACGCGCCAGATCGGCGCCTTGTCAGGCGTTTTTTCGCAAGGTGCGCAGGCCGTGTAGACACCGTTGTTGAACGTCGTCAGCACACCGCCTTCGCGCTTGGCGCTTTCGGCGGCGAAATAGGTCTTGTCGACGGTTTCGACGCGCAGCGCGTTGACGAAGCCGTCGGCGAAGTCGTCGGTGATGTCGATTTCTTGCGAGAATATCTTGGTGCCGTCGGAATTGACGATCGCGACATTGCCGCTGGCTACCAAGCGCGATGTCTTGCGGTCATAGGTGACGCGCTGGGCGACGAGGCGGTTGCCGGCATAATCGATCTGCACGCCGCCGACGGCTGTCACCGTCTGAACGTCGTTGTCATAGACGAGCGTGTCCGCCTCAAGCAGCATCTGCGAGCCTTCGGGCACGCTGGGCGCGAGGTCGGCGACGGTTTGAGCGAACGCTGGAGCGAGCGGAAGCGCGCACGCGAACAGAGATGCGAGCGCGGTCGCACCGAAAAGGCGTGCCCTAAGGGCCGTCCTGCGGCTGGCCATTACGCCCCTCACTAACCGTCCTCCTTGTAGAGCAGGAAAGTCACCCCGAAAAACATTGCTACGACAACTGGAAGCCACGCCGCAATATAAGTCGGCACGAATCCCGCATTGCCAAATGCTTTGACCAGAACCGAAACGACATAAAGCAGAAAGCCAGCGAGGACGCCACCCAGAATCATCGTTGCTGACTGCCCCATCCTCGCAAATTGCATCGACACTGTTGCAGCAATGAGAGTCATCGCAACCAGAAGGAAGGGAAGGGCGACAAGTGAATGAAATTGCATGGCGAATGCGTTTGCCCTGAGGCCAAATGAACGCGCAATTTCGATCTTTGCAGGCAGCTGGAAGAATGGAATCGTTTCCGGTCGCGCCAGTCGTTCCTGCACGAATTCCGGCTTCAGATTGGTTGGTACCTGGTCGGTCTTTTCAGAGGTGAAGTTCTCGGCGCCCTTCATGCTGCGGACATTGACGAGTTCCCAATGTCCTTCCCGCAGATAGGCTCGCTCGGCATCCTTGCGCTCGACCATGTTACCGCTCGAGTCGAAGACGAAGAACACCGCGTCTGCGAGTTCCAGGCCCTGGTTGAGGACCGCACGAGCGCCAATGATGACTTCGGTGCCGTTTGCTTTCTGCCGCAGCCATGGTGCAGAGAATGCCGAAACCGAATTCGACTGGCGCGAGCGCAGCTCGGATTCGATGTTTTCGGCACGCGAAAAACCGTGGGCCGCGATCGGGTTGAGGATGCCTACGGTGATCATGCCGAAAAGCAGGGCGCCGATGCAGCAGGGCAGCAGGAACTGCCACGCCGAAATGCCGGCGGCGCGCGCGATCACCAACTCGTAGCGACGGTTGAGCGACACAAGTGTCGCCATCGCGCTGAACAGAGCCACGAACGGCACTGTCTGCTGCATGATCATCGGCACGCGAAGTGCCGACACAGTAAGGGCCATGCTGAACTTGAATCCCGGCAGGCTGCCGACATTGCTGGAGAATTCAGTGACGTCGATGATGAAGATCAGCGCGAAAATGCCGATGAAGAACCATGTCGTGATGACGGCATAGCGAACCAGGAAATAGCGCCCGAGTGTCCAGCCCATCATGCCGCTCCCTGACCGGAAGCGCCGCCGCCGAGCCTGAGGCGGAAGGCGGTGAACCTGTCGCGGATGCGCGCCGCCATCGCCGCCACGCGGTCGGCGACCGAGACAGGCAGCTCCATGGTGCGGTTGTTGCGGATGAACCAGATGGCGAGCAATGACGCGCCGATCGGAATGCCATAGATGACGTAGCTGACCCACGGCACCGTCTCGGCCTTGCTGCCGGCGAAGAAACCGAGCCAGCGGAAGAACAGCGCGATGGTGACCGTGGTGATGAGCGGATGGATGCGCGCTTCACGGTGTGAACGCGCGTCGCCCGCCACGGCAAGTGCGATGAGCGCGAAGGCGATCGAATAGAACCATTCGGTGAAGCGGCGGTCGAGTTCGACCGTGAATAGCCGCGGATTGCGCTGATAGAATTTGTCGCTGTGCGAGGGGTCCATCAGGTAGGCTGTTGAACGATCCTTCGGCGCCATAGTGACCTCCTGGGCCGCAGCGGAGAATTCGCTGAGGTCGAAGGCATAGGAATCGAAGCTGATCACCGACACCTCGCCGCCCGGCGCCTTGCGGTGGATCACGCCTTCGTTCATCACCAGCATCTGCTTGCTGTCCCGCTCGATGAAGGAGCCGTCCTTGGCGTAGTAGACGAGGTCGACATTCGGTTCGCGTGAATCGGCGACGAAAATGCCGCCCAATCCGCCATTGGGCAGGCGTTCGCCGACCTGAACAAACAGACCTTCATCGACCTTGCGGAACGTTCCTTCCTGGATGATCAGCGACAAAAGGTCGGCGCGCGAAGTGGCGATCAGTTCGCGGTTGCGCTGGCGCGCCATCGGTTCGGCGACGTTGTCGATGACAAAGGAAAACAGGCTTGCGCCGATCGCTAGGATGAGGATGGGACGGATGACCGTCAGGCGCGAGGCGCCGGCGGCATTGAGAATCACCAGCTCGGAATCGCTGTTCATCGTGCTTAGCGTCAGCGCCACAGCGATGACCACTGCAAAGGGCACGACGATGGGGATGACGGTGGGCAAGATAAGTGCCGCCACCTCAAAGAAGGTCAGAGCCGACTGGCCGCTGTCGGTGACGAGGTCGATTCGCCCGAGCACCTGGGTGGTCCAGACGATGGCCAAAGTCCAAGTCAGCGCGGCGATGAAAACCACGAACGCACGACGCAGGATGTAGCGCTCAACAACCTTCATCGATGATCAGGATTCCGTGTTTCCGACTTGGCCGGCCGACAGGATGTCGCGTGGCCGGTGCGGGTCTAAGATATAGTCCAAGGCAAGCCGGCACAACTGGCCCCTTCAGGCCGACACTGTTCCCGCACCATCTCTCACCAAGCTCGAGTCTGGGCACTATTGGCTAAGAAAGGCCGAACAGAGGTGGTTAACGCGAGGTTTCTGACAATATTTCAACTTTAGCAATAGCTGGCCTAGATGACGGGAGGCTTGCCAAACTCTCGAAAACGACGAAATGTCGCGCACCATCAGAACGGGATCCGAAAGCAGGATATCATGACTTCTAAGCCGTCGATCAGTTTCGCAAAGCCGGGTGTGCCGAAAAAAGGCACCATTTTCATCTTCTCCGCCGAAGATGGAGGCCTGAGCGATGCGGCGCTCGCCTGTGATCCGGCCAAGACGCTCGACCGTGCCTTCCCCATCGCCGACTTCACCGGCAAGTTCGGCGGCGTGGTGGAAGTCCTCGCACCTGAGGGGACGGCGGCTGACCGGCTCGTTACTATCGGCGTCGGCAAGACCACGGCACTCGACGAATATTCCTGGCTGAAGCTTGGCGGCGCGCTCGCGGCCCAATTGCGCAAGGCGACCGAAGTGGCGGTGATTCTCGACATTCCGGGTGTTGCGGTCAATGGCGCTGCCGCCGCGGGCGTTGCCGCCGGCGTGCTGCTTCGGGCCTATACCTTCGACAAATACAAGACCAAGAAGGACAATGGCGACGGCAAGGCCGACGACAAGAAGCCGGCCAAGGTCGTGATCCATTGCGCCGATCCGGCAGCGGCCAAGAAGGCCTTCGCCGATGCCGAGGCCATCGTCGGCGGCGTGGTGCTCGCCCGCGATCTCGTCAACGAGCCGGCCAATGTGCTCGGTCCGGTGGAATTCGCCGCACAAGCCAAGGAGCTCGAAAAGCTTGGCGTCAAGGTTGAGATCCTGACCGAAAAGGAAATGAAGAAGCTCGGCATGGGCGCGCTGCTCGGCGTCGCCCAGGGGTCGGTGCGCCCGCCGCGCCTGGCGGTGATGCAGTGGAACGGCGGCAAGGCCAAGGACAAACCGATTGCCTTCGTTGGCAAGGGGGTGGTCTTTGATTCGGGTGGCGTGTCGATCAAGCCGGCGGCCGGCATGGAAGACATGAAGGGCGACATGGGCGGTGCCGCCGCCGTCACCGGCCTGATGCACGCGCTCGCCGCCCGCAAAGCCAAGGCCAATGTGGTCGGCATCATCGGCCTGGTCGAAAACATGGTCGACGGCAACGCCCAGCGCCCCGGCGACATCGTCACCTCGATGTCGGGCCAGACCATCGAAGTGCTGAACACCGACGCCGAAGGGCGCCTCGTGCTCGCTGATGCGCTTTGGTACTGCAACCAGCGTTTCGAGCCGAAGTTCATGGTCAATCTGGCGACGCTGACCGGCGCGATCATGGTGGCCCTTGGCCAGGGTCATGCCGGCCTGTTCTCCAACAATGACGAACTGGCGACCCGCCTGACGGATTCGGGCACGGTGACGCAGGAGAAGCTGTGGCGCATGCCGCTCGGCTCCGACTACGACAAGCTTATCGATTCCAAGAACGCCGACATGAAAAACATCGGCGGCCGTTATGGCGGCTCGATCACGGCGGCACAGTTCCTGCAGCGTTTCGTCAAGGAAACGCCGTGGGCGCATCTCGACATTGCCGGCACCGCGATGGGCTCGCCGACCAACGAGATCAACCAGTCCTGGGCCTCGGGCTACGGCGTGCGGCTGCTCGATAGGCTGGTGCGCGACCACTACGAAGGCTGAGCATCCAACAATCGGCCGCGTCGGGCTTGTCCGGCGCGGCGCGACGCTTCACCGCCGCGTGGAATTGGGGCATAGCATTGCCCTATGGCCGAAGTCCTTTTCTACCACCTGACCGAGTCGACGCTCGAAGATGCCCTTCCGGGCTTGCTCGAACGCAGCCTGCAGCGCGGCTGGAAAGCGGTAGTGCAGACCGGCACCGAGGAGCGTCGCGATGCGCTCGATGCGCATTTGTGGACATTTCGCGACGATTCGTTCCTCGCACATGGCAGCGACCGAGAGGCGCATGCGGCCGATCAGCCTGTGGTGCTGACGGTTAGCGAGGACAATCCGAACGCGGCTGAAATCCGTTTCCTGGTCGACGGTGCATCGCCGCCCGACATCGCGCCCTATCAGCGCGCGGTCTTCCTGTTCGACGGCCACGATGCGGCGCAGCTCGAAGGCGCGCGCGAACACTGGAAGACGATGAAGGCCGCTGGCCACACCGTCACCTACTGGCAGCAGACGCCGGATCGGCGCTGGGAGCGCAAGGCCTGAGGTCAGCAGATTCGTCGAGAATTTGACGGCGAGACCGGTTCCAAAGCTTGGGGCTGCACTTTCCGGCGCCGGGCAAAAGCCGTAGTAGGAGAGACGTTGTCCGTCCGCCCGCCGCATTGGTTAGATGGCGGCCACAGAGTATCGAGCACCATGCGGTTCCTGTTTCTTCTCATCCTGCTTGCCGGCGCCGGCCTCGGCATCATCTACCCTTGGGCCACCACCAATTTCACTGGCCACGAGATCGGCACCTATCGCGCCTATGATCGCGCGAGCGGGTTTCGCCCTGTCGAGGTGGCGCTGGCGACGGCCGATGCGCCGGTGCGGGTGCTTGTCGACCTGACGACATTGGCGCCGCCAGCGGTGACGCCTGCCCGCGCCGTGCTGACGATCACGGCGTCGACGCATGGCGAAACGGTCCTGGCCCAGGCGCTGAATTTCCAAGACACCACGCCGCGCGAGCGCAGCCCGCAGCTRCCCGATCCGATTTTTCGCGATGACGCTGGCCTGATCCGCGATGTGCAGCCGGGAACCTATCGGTTCGTCATCGGCCAGGGCGATGCCGATAATGTCCAGATCCAGCGCGTCGACCTCATCTTGCGCTCAGGCGGTGGCGAGGCCGACGCGCGCGCCCAGCCTGTCGGCATTTCGCTGATGGCGATCGGCTTCATCGGCCTGGTGCTGTCGCTGCGACGCGGCGGCGGTCGCCCTGAAAACCCGAATTCGCAGCCACCGGCGCCACGCTGGGGCAGGGGCACAGACAAATCATGAATTATCGCCACGTCTATCATGCCGGAAACTTTGCCGACGTGGTCAAGCACGCCGTGCTCGCCCGGCTGATCGAATATCTCAAGCGCAAGGACAAGGCGTTTCGGGTCATCGACACCCATGCCGGCATCGGCCTTTACGATCTTTCTTCGGAACAAGCGCGCAAGACGGGCGAATGGCATGACGGCATCGGACGGTTGATCGAGGCGAAGCTTCCGGCAGAGGCTGCGGAACTGCTTGCGCCCTATCTCGATGCCGTGCGTGCGGTAAACGCCGGGGGCGGTGTCGAAAACTATCCCGGCTCACCGCTGATCGCCCGGCATCTGCTGCGCAAGCAGGACCGGCTGTCGGCAATCGAACTGCATCCCGAAGATGCAAAGACGCTGGCTGCGCAATTTGAAGGCGATTTCCAGACCCGCGTCACCGAATTGGACGGCTGGCTGGCACTTGGCGCGCATCTGCCGCCGAAGGAAAAGCGCGGGCTGGTGCTGGTCGATCCGCCTTTCGAGATCGGCGGTGAGTTTGACCGTCTGGTCGACGGACTCAGGAAGGCGCACCGGCGCTGGCCGGGCGGTATCTTCGCGCTGTGGTATCCGGTCAAGGATCGCAAGGCGGTGGCGGCGTTCCGCGAAGGACTTGCTGACGCCGGCATTCCCAAGATCTTGGATATCGAATTCTATATCCGCCCGCCTTCCTCCGAGCCCAGGCTCGATGGCACCGGCATGGTGATGGTGAACCCGCCTTATCAACTGGAAGGCGAGCTGCGCACGATGCTGCCCGTGCTGAATAAGATTCTTGCGGAGGGCGCGGGCGCCAGCTGGTCGGTCGAGTGGCTCGCGGGCGAAACGGCGGCTTCTTGACCAGAACGCGGCGAAGCCGCAAACTAGGTTGCACCAGCCTTTGGAGTGGGAACCATGAGTCGCATCGCCAGCAGCATCTTTGCCGCAATCATCGGACTTGGAGCGGCCGGGCTCGGCACAGCCTCGGTGCAGGCCGCGGATATGGCGGTCTATTCCGACAATTCCGCCTATTCCGGATTGTGCGGCAATGCCTGGGTGCTGAATCGCATCACCAGCCGTTTCAGTCATCAGGTGCGCAACGTGCCAAACCTGCCTCAGGTCGGCATCAGCAATTTCCAGCGCATCTATGCGTCCCGCTATGAGCCGGCCAACGAAGACCACCCCATCGGCCGCACCTATTGCGGCGCCACGGTGACGCTGTCGGACGGTCGTGACCGCAGCATCTGGTACCTTGTCGAGGAAGGCATGGGCTTTGCCTCGATCGGCGACAATGTCGAGTTCTGCGTCGCGGGCTTCGATCGCTGGTACGTCTACAATGGTGGCTATAATGGCGATCAAGCTGGTTGCCGCGTACTGCGCTGAGGCAGGCTAGATTTAGCATGAGATTGTCGGCGCGGCGGCCGGTATTCGCGTTTGCCGCGCTGCTCGTGTTTGCCGCTTGCAAGCCGGCCGAGGAAAAGTCCAGTGAAACCAAGCCGCCCGCTTCGTCTGAAGCGGTTGTTCCCAGAGGGCAGGGCTTCGACTTCTACGTTTTGTCGCTATCGTGGTCTCCTAGCTATTGCGAGGCCGAGGGCGAGCAGGCCAATGGCCAGCAATGCCGTGCCGGCAGGCCCTATGCCTTCGTGGTCCATGGCCTGTGGCCGCAATATGAGCGCGGCTATCCACAGGATTGCCAGACCAATGACAGAGACGTCTCGGGAGATAAGCTGCGCGGGCTGTACGATCTGATGCCTTCGGCCGGCTTGATTCGCCACCAATGGCGCAAGCATGGCACCTGCTCGGGCCTCAGCCAGGACGACTATTTCAGGATGCTGCGCGCAGCGCGGCAAAAGGTCGAGATTCCCGCCGAGTTCAAGCGGCTCGATGCCTATCGCACCTTGCCGCCAGGGCAGGCCGAACGCGCCTTCTTGCAATCGAACCCAGCGATGAGGGCGGATGGTATCGCGGTCGCCTGCGACCGGCGCTATCTGCAGGAGGTGCGCATCTGCATGACCAAGGATCTCGACTTCCGTGCCTGCCCGGAAATCGAGCGGCGCGCCTGCCGGCTCGACAAGGTGGTGATGCCGCCTGTGCGTGGCCGCTGATTTAGCGCTACGCCGCGTTGCTGGCGAAAATCGCGCGGAATATGGTCCTCGCCAAAAGGGACCCGTATCATGCCGAAGCTTCTTTATTCCGCCACTTCGCCCTACAGCGCCAAGGTGCGTTTGGCAGCCACCTATGCCGGCATCGCCTTTGAGGCGGTGATTGTCGACACGGCCGCCCAGCCGGCGTTGCTGACCGATGCCAATCCGCTGGGCAAGATCCCTGTGTGGATCACCGATGAGGGCGACGGCATCTACGACAGCCGGGTGATCACGCAATATCTGAACCGGCTTTCGGGCAACAAGCTGTTCCCGCGCAACGCCGAAAAGCGGCTTGAAGCCGAGCGGCTGGAAGCAATCGCCGACGGCATCTGCGATTGCCTGCTGGCGATTGTCTATGAGCGCCGGTCGCGGCCTGAAGAACTGGTGCATCAGCCCTGGCTCGACAAGCAGTGGGCAAAGGCTGCACGCGCGCTTGACCTGCTCAATGCCAACCCGCCGAAGCTGTCGAAGTCGATCGGAGCCGGCCAGATCGCGCTGCGCACCGCCATCGCCTACATGGAGCTTCGCTTCGCCGGCAAGTGGGACAAGGRCCGCCCGCGTCTCAAGCGCTGGGCTGCGCGTTTCGATGAAAAATTCCCGGAACTGAAAGCTATCATCCCGCAGGCGTAGCCGGTTCAAACAACAAAAAAGCCGGGCGCGAGCCCGGCTTTTTCGTTTGTTGTGATCCTGAGGATCAGAACTTCATACCGACGCCGAACGTGACGCGGTGATCCTTGTACGACACGTCGTGGTTGGTACCACCGAGGTTGTAGCTGTCGGTGCCGAGGTCGGTGTAGCGGTACTCGACGCGGCCGAAGACCGACTCGGTCAGCTTGATGTCGGTGCCGACGCCGGCCGTCCAGCCGAGAGCGGTGTTGGACTCGCTGTTGCCGACGACGTCCGTGACCTTGACCTGCGAGCCAGCACCACCGGCCGTACCGTAGACCAGGATGTCAGGCGTGACGACATAACCCAGACGAGCGCGCAGCGAGCCTTCGAGGCCGCCCTTCACGGACATTCCAGCATTGTCGCCTTCCACGCCGTTGTAGCCGAGATCGGCTTCGCCACCGATGACGAAGTTTTCCATCTGGTAGTTGTAGCCGCCGAATGCGCCGCCAACGAAGCCGCTCGTGCCAATCTCGTTGTTGAAGGTCTTGTCATTCGCGTCGCCGCTGAAGCCATAACCGAGCGAGACACCGGCGTAGGGGCCCGACCACGTGTTGAGCGGGGGCTGCACCATCGGGGCGGAAGGTGCTGGCGGCTCTTCCATGACGACGTCGGCTGCGAATGCAGGCATAGCCGCCAGGGCGATCAGGCCGAAAGCCGCCGCGAGGGGACGGGCGTGCTTGAGAATGGCAGTCATAATTTCACTCCTTAAGCCAACTGAACACTGGCTCTTTTTTCGAAATGGCGCCCTTGATGAACCGTCCGGGGGGAGAAACGGTAGTGGCGCCGAACAGTGCTGAATGTCGTGTCGAAATGCGGCTGAACCGAACCTGAAGTGAGGTGATTGCCGGGCGCAAATGAGGCTGAAGCGTGACGTTGCGCTATTGCAACAACCTTGTCAGGAGCTTTGCTGACCATTTGCCGCAAGCCGCTTGGTACAAGGGGTTGGGCGTTCTATATCTCGCTTGCCGGCATGGTTCGCGGGCAGTGTTTTGGAGGGCGCCGAAGGCCTTCGCCACATTGCGGACAGATCGATGAACGGCTTTTTACAAAGGTTACCAAAAAGGGTGGCCGCACCTGCCTCAACGGAAGCTGGCAGATAGCATGAGAGGACGACTGGATGGCGAAGATGGCGGGCAATGTGCTGGTGACGGGTGGGGCCAAGCGTATCGGCCGCGCTATCGTGGAAGACCTTGCCGCGCATGGCTTTGGCGTCGCCATCCATTGCAACCGCGCCCGCGCGGCAGCCGACGACCTCGCAGCGACGATCAAGGCAAATGGTGGACGAGCAGTGGTCGTGCAGGCCGACCTTGCCGACATGGTTGCCGTCGACGCGCTGCTTTCGGAGGCCGAGGCAGCGCTTGGGCCAATAACGCTGCTGGTCAACAACGCCTCTGTCTTCGAAGGCGATTCGGTGACTGATTTCGGCTGGGAGGCCTGGGACAGGCATTTTGCCCTGCATGTGAAGGCGCCCGCACTGCTGGCGAAGAATTTCGCCGCGGCGTTGCCAGAAGGCGCCGAGGGGCTGATCGTCAACATGATCGACCAGCGCGTGCTCAAGCCGACACCGCAATATTTCTCTTATTCGCTGTCGAAGGCGGCACTTTGGGCCGCGACCAAAACGATGGCCCAGGCGCTGGCGCCGCGCATCCGCGTCAATGCCATCGGTCCTGGCCCGACGCTGCCGAGTTCGCGCCAGGACGCTGCAGCCTTTGGCGCGCAGCTCGACGGGCTGCTGCTGAAGCGGGGGCCAGCACTTGGCGAATTCGGTGCGACGATCCGTTACCTCTGGCAGGCGCGCTCGGTCACTGGCCAAATGATTGCACTCGATGGCGGCCAGCATCTTGCCTGGCAGACGCCCGATGTGACAGGCATGGTGGAATGAGTCCTCGCCAATCCGACACCAAGCCTAGCCCCGGAAAAGGCGGCAAGGCTGCCGAAGACATGCCCGACACCGAGCTCGATGACGACGAGGCGGTGGACGAGATTGTTGCGCCCAGCGGTGCGGATCTGCCTTTCACCGCCATAGACTGGACAGCGCACGCCGGCGACGCGGACGGCATGGTCGGCGCCGAGGTGATCCAGACGCTGGTCAAGCGGCTGCCCAATGCGCCGGGCGTCTATCGCATGATGAATGCCGCCGGCGACGTGCTGTATGTAGGCAAGGCGCGCAGTCTCAAGAAGCGCGTCACCAACTACGCGCAAGGGCGTTTCCACACCAACCGAATCGGCAAGATGGTGCGCGAGACGGCGACGATGGAGTTCGTTGTCACCCGCACCGAGATCGAGGCTTTGCTGCTCGAAGCGAACCTCATCAAGCGCCTGCGCCCGCGCTTCAACGTACTGATGCGCGACGACAAGTCGTTCCCCTATATCATGCTCACCAGCGGCCATGCGGCGCCGGGTATCTACAAGCATCGCGGCGCGCGCTCGCATAAGGGTGGCGATTATTTCGGGCCGTTTGCGTCGGCGCAGGCGGTGGGCCGCACCATCAATTCGCTGCAGCGCGCCTTCCTTTTGCGCAGCTGCACGGACTCGTTCTTCGAAAACCGCACCCGGCCGTGCCTGCTGTTCCAGATCAAGCGCTGTGCCGCACCTTGCACCGGCGAGATTTCGGCAGAGGGCTATGCCGAACTGGTCAGCGAGGCGAAGGATTTCCTCTCGGGCCGAAGCCAGAAGGTGAAAACCGAGATTTCGGGCCAGATGCAGCAGGCGGCCGAAGAACTCGATTTCGAGCGCGCGGCCGTCTATCGCGACCGTCTTGCGGCACTCTCGCATGTGCAGAGCCACCAGGGCATCAACCCGCAGACCATCGACGAGGCCGATGTCTTCGCCATCCATCAGGAGGGGGGGCAGACCGGCATCCAGGTGTTCTTCTTCCGCACCGGCCAGAACTGGGGCAACCGCGCCTACTTCCCCAAGGCTGATTCGTCGCTGGAGGCCGCCGAAGTGCTCGGCTCGTTCCTGGCCCAGTTCTACGACGACAAGCCGTGTCCGCGCGCGATCCTGCTGTCGCATGCGGTCGAAGAGCAAGAGCTTTTGGCTGAAGCGCTTTCCACCCGCGCCGGCCACAAGGTGGCGATCTCCGTGCCGCAGCGCGGCGAGAAGAAGGACATTGTCGACCACGCCGTACAGAACGCCCGCGAGGCGCTGGGGCGCAGGCTGGCCGAGACGTCAACCCAGGCGCGGCTTCTGGAAGGGTTCGCCCAGACCTTTGGACTGGAAAAGCCGCCGGTGCGCATCGAAGTCTACGACAATTCCCACATCATGGGCACCAATGCCGTCGGTGGCATGGTGGTCGCGGGGCCGGAAGGCTTCGTCAAGAACCAGTACCGCAAATTCAACATCCGCTCGACCGACATCACCCCCGGCGACGATTTCGGCATGATGCGCGAGGTCATGGAGCGGCGGTTTTCCCGGTTGCTCAAGGATCACGGCGACGAACAGCCTGACGCGGCCGAGGTCGAGGATGCCGGCGCGTTTCCGGCCTGGCCGGATGTCATCCTTATTGACGGCGGCCAGGGTCAAATGACCGCGGTCCGAGCGATGCTCGTCGAGCTCGGCATCGAGGACCGTGTCGTTGCGATCGGCGTCGCCAAGGGGCAGGACCGAGAAGCGGGACGCGAGCGTTTCTTCGTCAAGGGCAAGGATTCGTTCTCGCTGCCGGTGCGCGACCCCGTGCTCTATTTCGTCCAGCGCCTGCGCGACGAGGCGCATCGCTTTGCCATCGGCTCGCACCGGGCGCGGCGCAAGAAGGAGATGGTCAAGAATCCGCTCGACGAGATCGGCGGTATAGGGCCGAGCCGCAAGCGCGCGCTGCTCCTGGCTTTCGGCACCGCCAAGGCGGTGAGCCGGGCGGCGGTCGACGATCTGATGGCCGTCGAGGGCATTTCGGAATCCATCGCACGCCTTGTTTACAACCATTTTCACGATAATGGGTGATCAACGATAATTGTCGTCCGGCCTTCACCTGGACTACCGATAGGCAGTTGACCCCCAGCCCCCCATTCTGATTTCACTACGGCAGACGAAAGAGCAACAGAGACCATGGCCCAGCGCGCATTCAACCTGCCCAACATGCTTACCTATGCGCGTATCATTGCCGTACCGCTTGTCGTGCTTTGCTTCTTCCTCGAGGGCACTCTGAAATCGAGCGATTTTGCCCGCTGGAGCGCACTTGCCATCTTTGTGATCGCAAGCCTCACCGACTATCTCGATGGCTATCTGGCGCGCGCCTGGAAGCAGACGTCGAACATCGGCCGGATGCTTGACCCGATTGCCGACAAGCTTCTGGTCGCCACCTGCCTGCTTTTGCTGGCTGCCGACACCGACCATCGTGGCGGCATCGCCGGCTGGTCGCTGTGGGCGGCAATCATCATCCTGTGCCGCGAAATCCTTGTCTCGGGCCTGCGCGAATATCTCGCCGCCCTCAAGGTCAGCGTGCCGGTGACCCAGCTTGCCAAATGGAAGACGACGATCCAGATGGTGGCCATCGCGTTCCTGCTGGCTGGCCCCGCGGGCGACAAGATCTTCCCGCTCACCACCCAGATCGGCCTCGTGCTGCTGTGGATCGCAGCCCTTGTGACGCTATATACCGGCTATGACTATTTCCGCGCCGGCCTGAAGCACATCATGGACGAGTGAAGGCATGACCAAGCTCATCTATTTCGCCTGGGTACGCGAACGGATTGGCAAGACCGAAGAAGACGTCGACCTGCCCAGCGACGTGAGGACGGTCTCTGACCTGCTGCTTTGGCTCAAGTCGCGCGGCGAGGAATTCGAAAGCGCATTGCAGCATCCCGAGGTGATCCGCGTCGCGATCAATCAGGAGCATGTCGATCACCGCGAACTGATCGGAAGCGCAACCGAGATCGCGCTGTTTCCGCCGATGACCGGTGGCTGAAGCGATGACGGTCGCTGCCGTGCCGATGGTGCGCATCCAGGCGGCCGATTTTGATGTCGCCGCGGAAATCGGGCTGTTGACTGAGGGTAGGGCGGATGTCGGCGCGGTCGTGACCTTCACCGGCCTGTGCCGCGACGAGGCCGGAAGTCTCGCGGCGCTTGAGCTCGAACATTATCCCGGCATGGCCGAAGCCGAGATCATGCGCATTGCCCACGAGGCGATCGGACGTTGGCCCCTGGCCGGCATCACCGCCATCCACCGCTTCGGCCGCATCAAGCCCGGCGAAAACATTGTGCTGGTGGTCGCTGCGTCCAAGCACCGGCGGGCGGCGTTCGAGGCGGCAAGCTTCCTGATGGATTATCTGAAATCGCGCGCTCCCTTCTGGAAGAAGGAGCACCGCGTCGACGGCAGTGAAGGCGGCTGGGTCGACGCCAAGGAAAGCGACGACGCCGCTGCCGCGCGCTGGGCGAAATCCTGAGGTGGGCGCGACCTGCGCTCGCGGCCACGGAACCACCGCAATCCTTTGCACCTTCGATCGGTAGCGACATTTCATCCGGGGAGACAACCATGCTTGGCAAGCTCGCAGAATTCATCCTCTTTGGCTTCGCGCCGCTGCTGGTCGGCATTCTAGCTGTCCCGGAAATGGCTACGGCGGAAGAAAAGACGATCACGGGCGAGGTGCTCTACCGCGAGCGTATCGCGCTGCCACCGCATGCCGTGCTCACCGTGCAATTGGTCGACGTATCGCTGGCCGACGCGCCCTCGACCGTTGTCGGTCAGCAAAAGATCGATCCTGCCGGCCAGGTGCCGATCAATTTTTCCGTTCCCTTCAATCCCGCGGCCATCCAGCCCAATTTGAGCTACGCGCTCCAGGCCCGCATCACAGTCGACGACCGCTTGTGGTTCATCAATGACGTCCGCCATTCGCTCGACCCGCTGACCGCAGGCCCRCAAAGCATGGTGCTCAAGATGGTCAGCCAGGCGAGCGAGGAGAAGGCCGACGACATCTTCGACCGCGAATGGGTGGCCGAGGACATTGGCGGCACAGGCGTGCTCGACACGCCGCAGTCGTCCATGCGCATCGCTGTCGACGGCAAGGTGACCGGCCGCGGTGGCTGCAACAACTTTTTCGGCAAGGCGACTTTCGAGGGCAAGGGAATTTCCTTCGGCCCGCTCGGCTCGACCTTCATGGCCTGCCCCCAGCCTGTGATGGATCAGGAGCACAAGTTCCTCGAGGCGCTTGGCCGTGCCAAGAAGTATCGCGTCGAGAGCGGAAAGCTCGTGCTGGTAGGCGCGGACGGCAAGGAGATCCTGCGCTTCGGCGACGGCGCCTGATTGAATCGGTTTCTCGGGATATTGTCCCAAGAGCTTGAAAAGCTTGCTATGTGCGTCCTTCGAGGTTCGCCCACAGG
>NZ_JBFUKO010000069.1:0-15890 GCF_056400805.1 Aminobacter sp. P4_H6_2 | reverse complement strand
GCACCATCTGGCCGACCGCGAAGCGATGCGAGGGCTTTTCCACGCGTGGGGCCGAAGCGGCTCCTTTTGTGAACCTGATCATGCGGGCAGTTCCTTGTCCTGCCGCAGCGCGGCTTCGAGTTCGGCGTGGTCGATAGCTAGAACCTGGCTGGTCAGCAGGTTGGAAGACCGGGCGGGCAGGTGGATGTAGGTGGCGACGCGCCGATAGGCGATCCACGATATGCCGTCGATCATTTCTTCATCATGGTCGATGTCGTAGTCGCCCGCCGGCTGGATTTCTTCCAAGCCGCCCAAGACAAACGGCTTGTCGAAATGGACCGTCGAGTGTTTGGTGCGCCCGGTCATGGCAAGAGCTCCGCATATGGACGAAAAGCGGAGCAATGCCCCGCTTTTCCCACTTCAATCATGCTCGAGAATGACCAGGTAGACGCTGCCAGTACATCCGTGGTCAGCGTCCTCCAGGTCAAGTCAATCAGAGCAGCTGAAGGTTCGTTGCCGACTCGCGGCCCTTGTTGTCGCGCTCGAGCTCAAAATTCAGCTTCTGGCCTTCGGCTAGGCCGGAGAAGCCAGCACGCTCAAGCGCTGTGACATGGACGAAAACGTCCTTGCCGCCGCCGGCCTGTTCGATGAAGCCGAAGCCCTTCTGGCCGTTGTAGAACTTTACGGTGCCAGTGTTCATGTGAGTGTCTTTCGAAAGAGAAAAGTCGTAGCGCCGCAAGTAAAGCCGCGCATTCATAGATCGACGATTTGGAGTGAGTTTGGCGGGTCGAGAACCTCTGACGCCGCGATAGCCAAGCCTGGCCCAAAAAACGATAAGTTACTTATAGCCGTTAATTGCGGTTTATGTAAGCTGTTTTTTGAACGGCAGGTTTTATTTGCCATTTTATTTCGAATTGTGACTTCTATCATGGGTGGCGGAATGCTGATACGCTGCCGGCACTAGCAGAAAATCCGCAGTCGCTTTCCCGCAGGTCCGTATGGCCCTTCGCGGTGGACTGCATTTCCCCATGCGAGGACAAAGCCATGATTTTCACGAGAAGGCCAAAGGCTGCCGCTGTCAAAGTACCCGCGCAGGTTATCAAGCCGGTCAAGCTCACCGCGCGCAAGGACGAGGCAGCGCGGCGCCGCCTGGCCGACACCGACGGGACGCAGCGACGCGTGCTGCAGCTCATGGAAAACAACCGTCTGCTTTGACGGCTGGCGAGGGGAGTTAGCGCCCCTCGCGATACCACATCGCGCCAAACGCCAGCAGCAACAGGCCAAGCCCGAGGAAGCCCCCGAACAGCGGTACGCGCGACACCGACTTCAGCACGCTGTCATTGGTGGTGCGGAAGCCGATCCAGTCGCGGCCGGAAGCTTCGGCGCTGCCGCGCACCGGCACCACGCTTGGCAGCGAAATACCACCGGCAATTCCTGATATGCCGGTCGCTGCAAGCCGGCGAACGTCGCCGCCGGTTGCCTCGGCTGCCGGACGGAGCACGTTTTCGGTCGACACCACGTCGGCGAACTCCGGCGCATTGACCGGTCCGACATGGGCAAGTGCGGTCAGGTCGCCATTGCCGACCTGGTACAGCCCGATCTCGCTGGTCTCGACGCTGCCGGTGAAGATGCCCGGCTCGCTCTTGTTGAGCTGCACATCGAGCGTCTTGCCGGACGGCGTGATGATGCGCGCCGGGCCGGCTTCGTCGCGCATGGTCTGGCGGCGGATGTCGAGCATCATGCCGCGCCCTTCCGCMGTCAGSCGCTCTTCYTCGAGTTCGGGYTCCTTCATCAGCCAATGGGCGATGCGGCGATAAAGCGAGACATGCGGGCCGCCGCCCTCATAACCGCGCGCCCAGAGCCAACCCTGGTCGGACAGGAACATGCCGACGCGGCCTTCGCCCTTGCGGTCGAGCAGCAGCAGCGGCCTGTCGTCCGCGCCCTTCATCACCACTTCGCCTTCCGGCTGCTCGATGCCGATCTGGCGGAACCAGCGGCTCCAGCGCGGTGGCTCGCTTGCCGAGCCTTCGAGGCCGCGTGTCACCGGGTGGCGCTGGCCGATGTCGGTCAGGCGCGGATAAAACGGCTTTTCGATCACGTCGCCATTGGGCATGGCAGGCAAGGCCGAGATCAGCGGCGTGTTGGCGATCGAATGCTCGCCGGCATATTCGGGGCCGGCGGCGATCAAAAGCGCGCCGCCCTTTTCGACATATTCGGCGATGTAGTCGTAATAGAGCAGCGGCAGCACGTCGCGGTGCTGATAGCGGTCGAAGATGATCAGGTCGAAGTCGTTGATGCGCTCGACAAACAGCTCGCGCGTCGGGAAKGCGATCAGCGACAGCTCGTTGATGGGCGTGCCGTCCTGCTTTTCCGGCGGCCGCAGGATGGTGAAGTGCACAAGGTCGACGGAGGCGTCCGACTTCAGCAGGTTGCGCCAGGTGCGCTCGCCGGCATGCGGTTCGCCGGAGACCAGAAGCACACGCAAATTCTCGCGGATGCCGTCGACAAGTGCGATCGCCTTGTTGTTGGTGTCGGTCAGTTCGCCCGGCACGGGGGCGATCGACAGCTCGACGATGTTGCGTCCGGCGCTGGGGATGGTGATCTGCAGCGGCATTTCCTGGCCGATGAAGGCGCGCTGCACTGAAACCTGATTGCCGTTGATCGATACGCGCACGTCGACCGCGCCGGCCTCGCCGCCGGTGTCGATCACCCGGTAGCTCATGTCGAGCGGCTTGCCGACGATGCCGAAGCGCTGGGCCTGCTCGAAACGGATGCGGCGGTCCCTTTCATTTGCCTGGCCGGTAATCAGCGCATGCAACGGCGCATTGATGAGGGGGGCTTGGGGAACATCGTGCACCTGACCGTCGGTGATCATCACCGCGCCGCCGATACGCGACGGCGGTACGTCGTGAAACGCACTTTCAAGTCCTGCAAACAGTCGCGTTTCGGTGCGGTCGTCGCTACGTCCGGCCTCGACCACGCGCACTTCGAACTGACGGAAGCGTGCCAGCCGTTCCTTCAGGCCCTCGACCGCGGCGTTGGTCTGCGCGGTGCGGTCGCCGATGTCCTGGCTCTGGCTGCGGTCGACGATCAGGGCGACCACGCTTTTCAGCGGTTCACGCTCTTCATCGAGGATGACGGGATTGGCTAGTGCCAGGCCGAGTGCTGCAAGCGCCACCAGCCGCAGCCATCCGCCGCGCTGGCGAAACCACAGGCCGGCGAGTGCAAGCAGTGCGAGCGGAGCGAGTAGCGCCGCGAGCAACGGCCACGACAACAGGGGTTCGAATGCGACGGACCAGTTCATGCTACTGCCCCAGCCGTTCGAGCAGCGCAGGCACGTGCACTTGGTCGGATTTGTAGTTGYCGGTCAGCATGTACATGATGATGTTGACGCCGGCCCTGAGCGCGTAAATCCGCTGCATTGGATCGGACGGCACGGTCGGCAGCATCGGGTCGCCGTTTTCGTCGACCGCCCAGGCCCCGGCAAAATCATTGGCGGTGATCATGATCGGCGTGACGCCGTCGCCGGTGCGTACCGGGCGGTTGTCGGTGTTTTCAGCGTCCAGCGAGGCCTCGACCCAGAGCGGGCTGCCATTGAAGCGGCCGGGAAACTCGGGAAGGATGAAAAATGCCTTGGTCAGCACGTGATCTGCCGGCACCGGCTCCAGTGGCGGCACGTTGAGATTGGCGAGGATATCGCGCAGCCGCTCGGTGGCGGGGCTCGTCGAATCCGCGCCAATGCCATTGGAGAACTGGTCGCGCGTGTCGAACAGCACGGTCCCGCCTTCCTTCATATACTGATCGATACGCGCAATCGCCGCCTCGCTCGGCATGGGAGCAGCCTGATCGATCGGCCAGTAGATCAGCGGGTAGAAGGCGAGTTCGTCCTTGGCGATGTCGACACCTGCCGGCTCGCCCGGCTCGAGTGCTGTCTTTTCGATCAGGAACTGGGTCAGGCCGGCGATGCCGGCGCGGCTGATCGCATCGACCGAGGCTTCGCCGGTCAGCACATAGGCGATGCGCGTCTTGGAGATGGCGTCGATTGCCTGGATGTCGCCGGGCTTGGAATCCTGCGCGGATGCGAGTGGCACGAACACCAAGAGCGAGGATGCCACGATCAATGCGACCATCGCGGCGGTTGCTGCTTGTGTCGCGCGACGTCGCCGGGCAAACATCCCCCCAAGCCACAGCACGATCAGGCCATCGATCAAAAGCAGAACCGCTGCCAGCACGAGCAAGGGCGCTTTCATGTCGCGCGACTCGTCAAGCGCGTAATCTTCGGACAGCACCGGGACCGATATCTCAGGCCTTTGCAGCGGATCGAGCACGGCGTCGGCCTCCAACAAATTATGGGCGAATATGCCTTGCTCCGAACCATACATTCCCGGTGGATTGTCGAGCGTGACGGCCGGCACGTGGCCACCGCCAACCTGCAATGGCTTGGTGTCGCCGTCAGGAGGCACAAGATAGCCATCCGCGCCAATCATCCGATATGGTGCGAGCGAAGCCACTGGCGAGTCAGAGCGCGTTCCAGCAGCTCCCTGATTTCTCGACAGTTGCACGATCCGGCGCAGCATTTCGACGAAACTGCCCGAAATCGGCAGGTTCGACCAGGTCGCCGCTGGTGCGATGTGGAACAAAACCACCATGCCCTTGCCGCGTCTGTCAGCGGTGACGAGCGGGGTTCCATCCGCGAGAGCCGCCCACGTCTTGTCGACCAGATCAGGTGTTGGTTCAGCCAGGACCTGCCTGCTGACGGTCACCTCGGAAGGAGCAGGAAGATCGGCAAACGGACCTGTCGATGGAAACTGGGCCACGGCCTGCGGTTCGGTCCATGACAAGGAACCGCCGAGCAGGCGTTGGCCAAGCCTCAGGCTGACCGGCAGCAAGTCGGGATCGTTGCCTGCGGTGATCAGCCTTGAGCTGGCGAAGCGAACAAGCGTGCCGCCATCGTCCATCCACTTGATCAGTGGCGCGCGAACACTTTCGGGAATCGTTCCGACGTCGCCCATCACGATCACGGCGGGCTTTTGCGCTAGAAGGTCCGGTATGGCCTCGATCAAGTCAGGGCTGGCCGGTTCCACCAGATCCGCGAACGGTTCGAGCGCGCGCCTGATGTAATAAAGCGGCGACAGCAGCAGCCGCGATTGGTCGACCGGTGTCTGGGAAAGCAGTCCAACTCGCCGCCGCTTGGCGTTCTCGTCCAGCACGCGGAGGGAACCGGCATGCCTCTGCCCGTCAAGGGCGATCCAGGAGAAGTCGTTGCGCAGCTCGAACGGCACGACGATCTCACCGGTGGCCCTAGTGTCGCCGGGGCGGAATGTGATCTCCGCATCGCCAATCCTGCGCGCCTTGTCGTCAAAGACCCCTGCGGTCAAATAGGCGGGCGCGGGGGTCGGTGCGCGAATGGCCGTGATCGTGAAACGGTCGACTTCATTATTGGCAGCCGCGAGCGCGACGGTATCGAGCCGCGTCGGCTGTACCCACACCACATTGCGCGGGTTCTGGCCCAGCAAAGTCGCAAACGAGGTCTGATCGTCCTTTGCGACCAGCCCGTCCGTAAGGATGGCGACCGTTGCTCCCGGCAATTCCTTGAGCGCGTTGGCGACGCGGGCATAGACCGCTGGCCGATCGGTGGGCACGGGCCTTGGCTTGATGGCGTTGAGCCGCTCGCGCGCTTCCCTTGCGCTATAGGGGCCGATCTGGCTGTTCGGCATTTCCGCGGTAAAGGCCAGCAGGATGGGAGCTTGATTGGCCTCGGCATCCTTGATCATCCGCTCGGCGGTAGCGATCCGCACGCTCCAGTCGGGGGCACTTGTCCACCCGTTGTCGATCACCAAAGCCAGCGCCGTTTCGCTGGTCAAGATCTTCTCGCGCGGATTGAAGATCGGTTCAGCCAGCGCAAGAACCACCAGTGCCGCCATCAAAAGGCGCAGCAGCGTCAGCCACCACGGGCTTTGGCGCGGCGTCTCTTCTTTCTTGAACACCCGCGCCAGAATCTTCAGCGGCGGAAAGATCTCGGCCTGCGGCTTGGGCGGGGTCAGCCTCAGCAGCCACCAGATGACAGGCAGCGCCAAAAGGCCCCAGAGAACCGCCGGAAATCCGAACGAAAGCGGCAGCCAGCTCATCGGCGCCCTCCCGGTCCGTGACCTTCGGCGGTCAGCGCCAGATGCACATGCACCAGCGCTTCGGAGGCGAGGTGGTCGGTGTGATTGACCGTGTAGCTCCAGCCGAGACGCTTGCACCAGGCGGCGAGTTCTTCGCGCCGGGCCGAATAAAGGTTGCGATAGTCATCGGCCAGTTGCTCGGCGCGCCCGGCGGTCAGCTTGTCGCCGGTCTCGGGGTCGGTGAATTCGGTGCGGCCGGAATAGGGGAAATTCTCTTCGGCGGGGTCGGCCACCTCGATCAGATGAGCGCGGGCACCGTGACGGACCAGCGTGTCGAGCCAGGCCATGGTCTCTTCGACCGGGTCGAGGAAATCACCGACAATGACGATGTCGGAAAAGCGGCGGACGCTCGAAAGATCGGGCCGCCCCGGCAGCGAAACCGCCTGGGCGAGATGCGAGCCGAGCCGCTCGGCGCCGTTGCGGGCGCTGAACGGGTCGGTCAGGCCGGGCCAGGCGATGCGTTCACCGCTGCGCGACAATAGCTCGGCCAGCGCAAAGACCAAAACCAGCGCGCGCGAATCTTTCGACACGGTCGCAGTCTTTGATTTGTAGAGCATCGATGGCGACAGGTCCGCCCACAGCCAGACGGTGTGGGCCGCTTCCCATTCGCGGTCGCGGATATAGGTATGGTCGTCGCGGGCCGAGCGGCGCCAGTCGATGCGGGCCATCGACTCGCCCGGGGCATAAGGTCGGAACTGCCAGAAATTCTCGCCGATGCCGCGCTTCTTGCGGCCATGCCAGCCAGCGATCACCGTATTGACGATGCGGCGGGCCTCGACCAACAGGTCAGGCACCAGCGAAGCGCGCAGCCTGCCACGGGCAAGCGCATCGCTGGTCGCAACCGGTGCTGAGGCCTCGCCGATGCGCGCCATCAGATTTCCTTGGCTAGTCTGGCCACCACGTCGCGGACCGTCATGCCTTCGGCGCGGGCGGCAAAGCTCAGCGCCATGCGGTGCTGCAGAACCGGCTCGGCCAGTGCGCGGATGTCGTCGATCGACGGTGCAAGCCGCCCGTCATAAAGCGCGCGCGCCCTGGCACATAATGTCAGTGCCTGGCTGGCGCGTGGACCGGGGCCCCAGGAGACGTGCTTGTCGGTCTCGGCATTGCCTTGGCCAGGTCGCGCCGAACGCACCAGCTTGAGGATCGCTTCGACCACGCTCTCGGACACCGGCATGCGCCGGATCAGCTGCTGGATATCCTTCAGCCGCTCGGGGTCGAGCACGTTCTGCGCCCTGGCATTTTCGATGCCGGTGGTCTCCAGAAGGATACGCCGCTCGGCGTCGATGTCGGGATAGAGGATGTCGATCTGCATCAGGAAGCGATCGAGCTGGGCTTCGGGCAACGGGTAGGTGCCTTCCTGCTCCAGCGGGTTCTGGGTCGCCAGCACGTGGAACGGGGCGGGCAGGTCGTAGCGCTCGCCGGCAACGGTGATGTGATATTCCTGCATCGACTGCAAAAGTGCTGACTGCGTGCGCGGGCTGGCGCGGTTGATCTCGTCGGCCATGAGAAGCTGGGCGAAGATCGGTCCCGGAATGAAGCGGAAAGAGCGCTTGCCCTGTTCGTCCTGCTCCATCACCTCGGAGCCGAGGATATCCGACGGCATCAGGTCGGGCGTGAACTGGATGCGGCCCGAATCGAGACCCAAAACGATACCGAGCGTTTCAACGAGCTTGGTCTTGGCGAGGCCGGGCACGCCGACCAGCAGCGCATGGCCGCCGGCCAAAAGCGCCACCAATGTGCGTTCGATCACGCTTTCCTGGCCGAAGATGACGCGGCCGACCCCGGCGCGGATCTTGGCGATGTCGGCGAGCGCGCGTTCGGCCGCGGCGATCATCTCGGCCTCGGTCATTGCGGTTTCCTTGATCATCACGCTCATATGGGCCGGATCCTTCTTCTGGCGCCTGGGCTTTGAAATCGAAAGCGATTCTCTGGCCACCGATGCGCAAACTCAAAATGCTACAGCGTGCCTCTCGCGTCCATCCGGGCGCGCCGCCATAGTCGGTAAATCTGCCCTGGATCCTTGCCCTTCGGTCCGGTGCGCCGTCCATTCGGACGTGGCGGCCTGCTGCCCAATCCCCTGAGGTCAAAACGATCCTGGGCGTCGCGATTTCCCTGCCTGCATCTTGACCCCACATATTGGTTGGCCAAGTCTTCGCGTTGAACTTAAATCACCCGCCTATGCTGACAAGCGCAACAACAGTGACTATTTCGTGACCATGACCGGCGACCTGGACCATCAAAGTGAAGCGAAATCGGAGCACGGACTAACCCGTGCTGGCGACACGGCGGGCCTGGAAGCGCTGATCTCGCGCGCCGCCCGCGCCGGCAAGGGCCTGCCGCCAGTCGAACGTTGGAACCCTGATTTTTGCGGTGATCTCGACATGGAGATCAGGCCCGACGGCACCTGGTTCTATCTGGGTACGCCGATCGGCCGCATGCCTCTGGTGCAGCTGTTTTCCACCGTCCTGCGCAAGGACGAAGACGGCAAGACCTACCTCGTCACCCCGGTTGAAAAGGTCGGCATCCGCGTCGTCGATGCGCATTTCGTCGCCGTCGAGATGAATGTTGCGGGCGAGGGTGCCGAGCAGGTGCTGACCTTCCGCACCAATGTCGGCGATGTCGTTGAAGCCGGGCCCGAGCACCCGTTGCGTTTTGTTGACGAAGAAGAGACCGGTGGCCTCAAACCCTATCTGCTGGTGCGCGGTCGGCTCGAGGCGCTGGTGGCGCGGCCGGTTATGTACGAGCTTGTCGAATATGGCGAACGCATCGAAATCTCAGGTCAGGCGATGTTTTGCATTCGCTCGAAGGGTGGGGTCTATCCTGTTATGCCATGGGACAGGCTGGAGCGGCTGAGCGCGTGATGGTTCATTCCCCGGCAGCGCATTATTCGGCGCAGGATTTTCGCCAGCGCGCGGCACAGGAGCATCTCAACGGTGCTTTTGCCGACTATGGCGACCATGTGCTCAATCCTGACCTGCGCAACATGATCGTGCACGACCGGCTGCGCGACGCCGCCGTGCTCATCCCGGTGGTGGATCACGGCGATGCCTCGACCGTCATCCTCACCAAACGGGCGGAAAAGCTGAAAAGCCATTCCGGCCAGATCGCCTTTCCCGGTGGTCGCATCGACCCAACCGACGCTTCGCCGGAAGCGGCCGCACTGCGCGAGACATCAGAGGAAATCGGGCTAACCCAGGATTATATCGATGTTATCGGGCGCCTGCCCGACTATGTCACCGGCAGTGGCTATCGCATTGCCCCGGTGCTCGGCATCGTCCGCCCCGGCTTTCATCTCAGTCTCAACGCGGACGAGGTCGACGATATCTTCGAGGTTCCACTCGGTTTCCTGATGGACCCGGCCAACCACGACCGCGCCAGCCGCACCTGGCAGGACCAGGAGCGCTTCTTCTACGCCATGCCCTATGAAGAGCGATACATCTGGGGTGTCACCGCCGGCATCATCCGCGCGCTCTATGAAAGGCTCTACACATGAGCACCTCGATCGCCGGACAGGCTGAATGGCTCAACGATCCGCTGCTGCAGAAGCTGCTTGCGGCCCTCAATGCCGATGGCGAAGAGGCGCGCATTGCCGGCGGTGCGGTGCGCAACGCGCTGCTGGGCGAGCCAGTGGCCGATGTCGACATTGCCACCACCAATTTGCCAGACGGGACCGTGCGCCGCGCCGAAGCGGCCGGGTTCAAGGCCGTTCCCACAGGTGCTGAGCATGGCACAATCACGGTCATTGCCGGCGGCAAGCCGTTCGAGGTCACCACCTTGCGCGCCGATGTCGAGACTGACGGGCGTCACGCCAAGGTTTTGTTTGGTCGCGACTGGAAGGCGGACGCCGAGCGGCGCGACTTCACCATCAACGCGTTATACGCCAAGGCCGACGGCACAGTTGTCGATCTGGTCGGCGGGCTTGCCGATCTTAAAAGCCGGACGCTGCGCTTCATCGGCGATGCCGAAACCCGCATCCGCGAGGATTATCTGCGCATCCTGCGTTTTTTCCGCTTCTTCGCCTGGTACGGCAAGGGCCGTCCCGATGCCGAAGGCCTCAAGGCTTGCGCACGGCTGAAAGACGGGCTTTCCCGCCTTTCCGCCGAACGTGTCTGGTCGGAACTCAAGAAGCTGCTTTCGGCTCCCGATCCCTCGCGCGCGCTTCTGTGGATGCGCCAGGCCGGCGTGCTCACCGCAGCGCTGCCCGAAAGTGAAAAATGGGGCATCGACGCCATCCATGCGTTGGTTCGGGCCGAGGGCGATCTCGGCTGGACCGTCGATCCGTTGTTGCGGCTTGAAGCGATCGTGCCGCCTGATGCGGCGCGCATGAAGACACTCGGCGACCGTCTCAGGCTTTCCAACGCCGAGACCGACAGGCTGGTCCAGTGGGGGGCGACTTCGAAGGTCGAGCCGACCGTCACCGAAGGCGAACTTGCCAAGCGGCTTTATCGCGGCAGCGTCGAAGGCATCATGGATCGCCTGCGCCTTGATCTCGCCTCGGCACGTGGCAGGGCGGAGCAGGACGACAAGGCGCTTATTGAAGCCGGTGGCTTCTATCGCCTGCTGAGTTTCGCTGGAAAATGGCAAAAGCCTGCGTTTCCGCTGCGCGGCGGCGATGTCGCAGCGCTCGGCGTCGAGGGTGCCGCACTTGGCTCGCTGCTCAAGGCTCTGGAGGTCGAGTGGATCGACAGCGGTTTTTCGCTGGATCGCGACGCGCTRCTCGAGCGCGCCGCCGATAGGCTGAAAGCCTGATTCAGGCCGCGCTGCGGACCTTTTCGATACGCGAGCGGATCGCCTCGATCATCGTCTCGCGAATGATGGTTTCGCCATGCGTCTCGCGCAAATGTTCGGCCGCGCGGCGGATGATCTCGGCTTCGTCCTCGTGCCGGGTATGCCACTGGCAGCCGGGGACAAGCGACCCGCATTGAAATTCCTTCATCGGATGTCTCCTTTCCTCCCTCCGTTGAGAGGTGAACTATAACACGCAATATGGCGATTGGTTGCCGCTGCGGGCAGGGCGATGCCCAATTCGGCGTGAAGGGGCATTTTGCCTTGGGAAAATTCTTTTGAGGTCAGCGCCTTAGGAGAAATTTCTGCGAAACCGATTCCATTTGGGCCAGCACTTTCCAGAACGAGAAAAGGGCGGAACCACGTGTACCGCCCTTTTTGGAAAATGGACGCGGAAAGCCCCGCTACTTCATCATTTTTACCGATTCCGCGACCTTGTTCTTTCCGCTCATGTCCCACATGACGGAGACCTTCTCGCCGGCCTYCAGGCCCGGATCCTTGAATGTCTTGGGGAGCATGTAAGTTGTGCCGTCGGCCATTGTCAGGCTCATCGCCTTCATGTCGACGGTCTTGATCGTGCCGTCCGTATGCTGGGCGGCGGCGAAGGCTATGGCAGAGGTTGCGAGAACGGCAGCTGCTATTGCAGGAACAAGAAGTTTGCGCATGGCATGTTCTCCGACGAATGCGGGTGCCGCAAGCGCAGAACCCGCTGTGGTGAAAGGCCGTCCGGTCACGTCGGGTCGCGGCGCAGCAAGGCAGCCGCCGGCATTTCCCGGCCCCAGCGATAGAAATAGCTTCGCTCCACCAGGCGGCTATTAGACGAAAAACATATTCCAAAACGGCAACTTAGCCGCAATCGGCGCCAAGATTTCTCTTTGTGGCGTCGATTGTGACGAGGTCGAACCTTACGAAAAAGTAACAAACAAGCGGCTTGCGCCTATTCGCCGAACTTCTTCTTCGGCTTGTACACCTTTGCGGCACCCGTGGGCTTGTCGCCGGAACGCTTTTCGAAGGGTTTTTTCTCGTAGGGCTTCTTCTCGAAGGCCTTCTTCTTGAAGGGCGGCTTGTCGGACGGGTCGTACTGGCCCTTGCGGTGCTGCTTCTTGGCCTCGCTGCTGCCAGGCGCGCCCGCAAGCCGCTTGATGTCGACGCCCTTTTCGCCGCTGCCGTTCTGTTCGACGGTGCGGGCGTAGTTGTCGGCGCGGTTGGCCACGACTTCGAAATGCGATTCGGTATCAAAAATGCGGATCGAGCCGATTTCGGTTTTGGTCACATGGCCTGCCTTGCACAGCAGAGGCAGCAGCCAGCGTGGCTCGGCGCGTTGCTTGCGGCCGACCGACACGGAGAACCACACACCGTCGGTGAAGCGGTTGTCGGGACGTTCGGCCTTGGCCGAGTCGAAGGCCGGGATAGGGCGGTCCGAAAGCTCTTCAGCTGCCGGACGCGACGCCATCTGCTGGCGCAGCCAGGCAAGCGCGATTGCTTCGGGCGAGTGCGCGGCGAGGATTTCTGCGACCTGAACTGCCTCGTCCTCGGCCGGTGCTTCGGCGTTGGCAAGCTCGGCCAGCATGCGCTCGCGGTTGCGTGCGTCGATCTCGGCCGGTCCGGGTGCGGACTGCGTCGTTGCCTCGAGCTTGGCCAGCTTGAGCAGGCGGGCAGCGCTGCCGCGACGGTGGAACGGCACGATCAGCACGCACACGCCCTTGCGTCCGGCGCGGCCGGTGCGGCCCGAACGGTGAAGGAGGGTGTCCGGATTGGTCGGCAGGTCGGCATGGATGACGARGTCGAGATTGGGCAGGTCGATGCCGCGGGCGGCGACGTCGGTCGCCACGCAGACGCGGGCACGGCCGTCACGCATCGATTGCAGCGCGTTGTTGCGCTCGGCCTGGCTCAGTTCGCCCGACAGCGCCACAACGGCAAAGCCACGATTGGCGAGCCGTGCCGAGAAATGCTTGACCGCTTCGCGCGTCGCACAGAACACCATGGTGCTTTGCGCGTCGAAATAAAGCAGCGTGTTGATGATGGCGTTCTCGCGCTCCGGGGGAGCAACAAGAACCATGCGGTATTCGATGTCGTCGTGCTGGCGGCTTTCTCCGGCTGCGGTGATACGCAGCGCGTTGCGCTGGAAGCGCTTGGCCATCTGGGCGATCTGCGGCGGCACGGTTGCCGAAAACAAAAGCGTACGGCGTTCCTGCGGTGCGGCGGCGAGGATGAATTCGAGGTCTTCGCGGAAGCCGAGGTCGAGCATCTCGTCGGCCTCGTCGAGGACGACGGCGCGCAGGCCCGAAATATCGAGCGAGCCGCGGGTGATGTGGTCGCGCAGGCGGCCAGGCGTACCGACGACGATGTCACAACCGTCATTGAGCGCGCGGCGTTCCTTGCTCATGTCCATGCCGCCAACGCACGAAGCGATGCGGGCGCCGGTTGCGGCATAAAGCCATTCGAACTCGCGGCGCACCTGGATGGCGAGCTCGCGGGTCGGCGCGATGATCATCGCGCTTGGGGCGCCGGCGCGGTCGAAGCGCTCGCGGCCGTTGAGCAGTGTTGGCGCAATGGCGATACCGAAGGCCACCGTCTTGCCCGAGCCGGTCTGCGCCGAGACCAGAAGGTCGACGCCGTCGGCCTCCGGTGCCAGCACAGAGGACTGCACGGGGGTGAGCGTTTCGTAGCCACGCGCGGCGAGCGCCCCGGCCAGCGCCGGAACCATGTTGTCGAAAATCGTCACAAAAATCTTCCAATGAGAGCAAGGCCCGTCACATGTGGACGAGGGCCAAGGAAAGCGGGCTCTCTAAAGGTTTGCTGCCCGCGCGTCAATGCGACGGCGGGCAGGGCAGCCATGCATAGAGGTCAGGGCCACCTGACCTCGGGCGGCATGCTCGACAGGATCGAGGCGATGTTGCCGCCGGTCTTCAGCCCGAAGATCGTGCCGCGATCGTAGAGCAGGTTGAACTCGACATAACGGCCGCGTCGCACCAGCTGTTCGTCACGGTCGCCATCGGTCCAGTTGGTGTTGAAGTTCTGTCGCACCAGATGCTGGTAGGTGACCAGGAAAGCGCGGCCGACGTCCTGGACGAAACGGAAGTCGGCGTCCCAGCCGCCCTTTTCCTCCGGCGAGTGCTGCCAGTCGAAGAAGATGCCGCCGGTGCCGCGCGGCTCGTTGCGGTGCGGCAGGAAGAAATACTCGTCGCACCAATCCTTGTATTTCCGATGGTCTGCGACATTGGCGTGCTTGGAGCAGGCAAACTGCATCGCCTTGTGGAAGGCGACGGTGTCGGGGTCTTCCTGCGTGCGCCTGCGGTCGAGAACCGGCGTCAGGTCAGCACCACCGCCAAACCACCAGCGCGAGGTCGCCACCATGCGCGTGTTCATGTGCACGGCTGGCACGTTGGGGTTCTGCGGATGCGCGATCAGCGAAATGCCGCTGGCCCAGAAGCGGGGGTCTTCCTCGGCGCCGGGCATCTGCTTGCGGAATTCGGGCGAGAACTCGCCATGCACCGTCGAGGTGTGCACGCCGACCTTCTCGAACACCCGGCCATGCATCATCGACATGACGCCGCCGCCGCCCTTGCCTTCGTCGCGCTGCCACGGCGTGCGCTCGAAGCGCCCCGGTGCCCACGAGGCCAGCGGTCCTTGTACCTGGTCTTCCAGCGCCTCGAAGGCGAGGCAGATGCGATCGCGCAATTCCTCGAACCAGGCGCTGGCGCGCATTTTCCTGTCTTCGATGTCCGCCGGAAGTCCGGCTGGTATTTCGGGACGCTGCAATTTTGGCTCCGCACAAATGACTCGTAATTGTCCGGCGCGATCCCTAATCTCCTTCTCGTAAGGGTCAAGGAGTTCTTTATGGGCACCCCGAGCCGACCGCCGCTCGATGACCTCGCAAAAAGGCTCCAGCGCAGCCGGGCCGAACGGGAACGCAGGCCGCGCGACGGGTTCTTGCGCGAGACCTTCGTGTTGCCGCGCAACGACGCGCGACGGAAGGCGCAGGAGTGGTTCTCGCGCTGGCCCAAACAGGCCTATTGGACCGAGATCGAGAGCTGGTTCGAGCGCCCCGGCGACGTCATCGAGTTCACCATCCGCCGCCTGCCGACTTCCGACTAGATTGTTCCTGTGGCGTATCGCGTGGGGGAGCCATGTTCCTGAAAACGATCGCCGAGGATGAGGCCAAGGGCCGCATCGCCGAAATCTACGAGAAGTCCCGCTCGCAGCTGGGCTTTGTCATGGAAGCAACGAAGTGCTTCACCGCGCGCCCGGACCTTTTGCCTGTCTACACCGACTTCAACGACCAGCTGCGCGCCGGCTTTTCGCTTGGCATGCGCGAATGGCGGCTGATCACGCTCATCGCCGCCAAGCAGATCCCGTCGACCTACTGCTCCTATGTCTATGCCAGGCAGCTTACTGCCGAGCTCGGCTCGAAGGAGGCGGTGCTCGGCGTGCAGCAGGATTTCCGCAATGCCGGTCTTTCAGCGCGCGACGTCGAGATGCTGGCCTATGCCGAGCATATCGCCATCGATGCCTCGCAGGTGACTGAGGCCAATATCGACCGGCTACGTGCGCTCGGCTTCACTGACCAGCAGATCTGCGACATCGCGTTGTGCGCTGCCTTCCGCTGTTTTGTCAGCCGCTTCTTCGACGCCGTCGGCGCTGCGCCCGAGGCGGTCTTCATCGATGGCGACGAGGCGTTTCGATCGGCTATGACTGTTGGCCGCAGCTACTGACCAGCTTTGAACGAACCGCCTGTCTCCTATTCCGCCGGAACAAGCAGCCGTCTTGGCCCCGGCCCCTGTCGCGCCAACCTGTCCTCGCGGTTGCGCAGCGGGCATTTGTCGATCGACATGCAGCCGCAGCCGATACAGTCGGTCAGCCCGTCGCGCAGCTTCTTCAATTGCTCGATGCGGTGATCGAGGTCGTGGCGCCAACCCGTTGAAAGCAGACTCCAATCCTCGCGCGTCGGCGTGCGCC
>NZ_JBFUKO010000068.1:0-15896 GCF_056400805.1 Aminobacter sp. P4_H6_2 | reverse complement strand
CCCCGCTTGCCGGCCGGCTGTTCGACATTCCCGGCGTCACCGGCGTCTTCTTCGGCTACGACTTCATCACCGTTTCCAAGGACGGTCCCGACTGGCAGCACCTGAAGCCGGCGATCCTGGGCTCGATCATGGAACACTTCATGTCGGGCGCGCCCGTCATGGCCGGCCAGGCTGCCGGTGGTGGTGGCCATCACGACGACCAGAATGAATTCTTCGACCAGGCCGACGCCGAGATCGTGGTGACGATCAAGGAACTGCTCGACACGCGCGTGCGCCCGGCCGTTGCCCAGGACGGCGGCGACATCACTTTCCGTGGCTACGAAAACGGAACCGTGTTCCTGCACATGAAGGGCGCCTGCGCCGGCTGCCCGTCGTCGACGGCGACGCTCAAGCACGGCATCCAGAACCTGCTGCGCCACTTCGTGCCCGAGGTTCAGCAGGTCGAACAGGTCTGAGGCTGCCCGACAATTCTACTGCGGGACGAATGCCCAACAGGGTCTCGGTGAGAACGCCAAATAACAAAAAACCGGGCCAAAGTGCCCGGTTTTTCGTTTGCGACGTCCGTGTTGCCTGGACGGTTCGCGCTTATTTCACGATGACCTTGGCGCCGACTTCGACGCGGTTGTAGAGGTCGATGATGTCCTGGTTCATCAAGCGGATACAGCCCGACGACATCGCCTTGCCGATGGAGTTCCACTCGGGCGTGCCGTGCAGCCGGTAGCCGGAATCGCCGCCCTTGTTAAAGAGATAAAGCGCGCGCGCGCCGAGCGGGTTCTTCAGGCCGGGCTCCATGCCACGGGCATATTTGGCGAGCTCGGGCTGGCGCTGGATCATCTCGCCAGGAGGCGTCCAGGTCGGCCATTCACGCTTGAGCGCGATGCGGGCGGTGCCCTGCCACTCGAAACCTTCGCGGCCGACGCCGATGCCGTAGCGCATCGCCTTGCCGTCCGGTTCGACGAGATAGAGGAACTTCTCACCGGTATCGATGACGATCGTGCCCGGCTTCTGGTCGGTCTCGTAGCGCACCAGCTGACGGTGATACTTGCTCGGGACCTTGTTGATCGGAATGGTCGGCAACTGATAGCCGGCATCCGTGCGCCCGCCATAGTCGTTGGAAAACATGCGCGAAACGCCGTCCGTCGAGCAGCCCGCGAGCGCTGTAGTGAGCGCCAGGGCGGCGACAATGGCAAACGACTTCAATCGCATATGCTGTTCCCAAGCTGGTGCGGCGTCCGGGCCGATTCGGCCTCATTTTTGCCACCATCCTTAAGGCCCCAGCCTTTTGCTTGCCAAGAGGAAGCAGGGGCATAAACCATTCGTGCACAAACGTTAGTGCCTCGATATGGCATTTCGGCAACACGTATCGCGGGAAAAGGCATGAAATTCAACGAGGAGCGGTAACGGATCCGTGAGCGGAAATGGGTCTGGAATAATCCAGCGAGCGGGTTCAAAACGTGAACAAATGATGCGATGATTGGTCCATGCCGATCATCTCACCACTTGCTTCGAATCCGCTCATCGACGGTCGCCAATCCGAACGTGCCATGCTTGTGCGCCGCGGCGTGCAGCGCCTGCTCATGCAGATGGGCGCACATGTGCTGCCCGAACTGTCGCTGGCGACCGGTCGGCGCGCCGACCTTGTGGCGCTGACGCGCCAGGGCGACATCTGGATCATCGAGATCAAGTCGTCGATCGAGGATTTCCGCGTCGACCGCAAATGGCCAGATTACCGGCTGCATTCCGACCGTTTCTTCTTTGCTACCCATCCCGACGTGCCGGCCGAGATTTTCCCCGAGGAGTGCGGATTCATCCTTTCAGACGGCTATGGCGCGGAAATCATGCGCGACGCACCCGAGCATCGCATGGTGGCTGCGACCCGCAAGGCGCTGATGCTGCGCATCGCACGCGCCGGTGCCGCCCGCCTGCTCTCCGCCGAACTCGCCGGCGTTTCGGTGCCGGCGCTGGAGGGGGAGAGTGAGTAAGAGAAGGCAGTAGGGGAATAGGGCAGTAGGGGAGTAAGAAAAGCCGCTGGGCAGACTTTGCTGCCTTACTGCCTTACTGCCTTACTGCCTTACTGCCCTATTCCCCTACTCCCTTCCTCAGCGCGGCGCCCGCTTGGCGAGAATGCGCTGGAGTGTACGGCGGTGCATGTTGAGCCGGCGCGCGGTCTCCGACACATTGCGCTCGCACATCTCGTAGACGCGCTGGATATGCTCCCAGCGGACACGATCGGCGGACATCGGGTTTTCCGGCGGGGCGGCACGCTCGCCCGCGGCGTTGGTGAGCGCGGCATAGACGTCGTCGGCATCTGCCGGCTTGGACAGATAGTCGATCGCACCAAGCTTCACGGCGGTGACGGCGGTGGCGATGTTGCCATAGCCGGTCAGGATGACGGTGCGGGTGTCTTCGCGGCGCTCGCGGATGGCCAACACGACATCGAGGCCGTTGCCGTCGCCCAGGCGCATGTCGACAACAGCGTAAGCGGGTGGACTGGCGCGCACCTTAGCGACCGCTTCCTCGACGCTCTCGGCGGTGTCGACGACAAAGCCGCGGCTTTCCATGGCGCGTGCCAGGCGCGTCACGAATGGCTTGTCGTCATCGACAAGCAACAATGAATGGTCTTCGCCCGGCAACCCGGCCGCAATGTCCTGGGTGGTCATCGCCTTTGATCCTTTTTGTCGTTGATCCCAGTCGTTCTTATGGTTTTACAAGCAGATATAGGTGCAAAGCCGCGATGTCCAATGGCCGGGTGCATGACCCGAAAATTGAAACCGATTTTCGGGAGGGATCACGCCCCAAATTCAATTGGTGCAGCGTCCTTTGCGCGTCATTCAAGGCTCAGGCAAGGCTCAGGCAGAGTCGAACATCGTCGACCCGGCCGGCAGCGGACTGAGGAAAGCGGCGCGCGGCCACGAGATCTCGACCACAGCCCCCTCGCCCGGCACGCTCGAATTGGTGAAGGTGATTTCAGCACCTGAACGCTCGAGCAAGGTCTTGGCAATGAACAGGCCAAGGCCAAGACCGCCGCCGGGTTCGGCTCCCTGGCGGGTCGACATATAGGGCTCGCCGATGCGGTCGATGATATCGGGCGGGAAGCCAGGGCCGTCGTCCATGATGGAGAAGCTGACATCGTCTGCGTCCCAGCTCCAGCGGATCGTCACGTGGCTACGGGCGAAGTCGACGGCGTTTTCCACCAGATTGCCGAGACCGTAGATGACGCCCGGGTTGCGATGTCCGACAGGTTCGGGGCCGATGCGTTCGCCCGGGTCGAGCTTGATCGAGATGCCGAAGTCGCGGTGCGGGGCGATGACCTCTTCGACCAGCGAGGTCAGCGGCAGGCGGGCAAGATGCTGTTCGCCCTCCGACGACAGGCTGGTGAGACGCTTCAAGATCTCGCGGCAGCGCTCGCTCTGGCTTCGCAGCAAGGTGACGTCCTCGCCATATTTCGGATCGTTGCCGAGCGCGCGTTCCATTTCCTTGGCGACCAGCGTGATGGTGGCAAGCGGTGTTCCGAGTTCGTGGGCGGCAGCGGCGGCGAGACCATCGAGCGCCGACAGATGCTGCTCGCGCTGGAGCACCAGTTCGGTTGCAGCCAGCGCATTGGCAAGCAGGCGCGCCTCGTCGGCGACACGGAAGGCATACATGGCCGTGAAGGYGATCGAGCAGCACACCGCGATCCAGATGCCCGATGTGTAGATGAAGGGCATGGCAAGCTCGATGCCGTCATACCAGGGCAAGGGCAGGTGGAAGAAGGCGAGCAGGCTGACGATGACGATGACAAGGCCAGCAAGGATGGTGGTGAGGCGCAGCGGCAGCGACGTCGCCGAGATGACGACCGGCACCGTCATCAAAAGCGAAAACGGATTGGTCAAGCCGCCCGTCATGTAGAGCAGTCCGGCGAGCTGCAGGCTGTCGAAGGCCAGRATGCCAAAGGCCGCGAACGGATTGAGCCGATGCGTGGCCGGATAGCGAAAGGCCAGGAACAGGTTGAGCCAGGCGGAACTGGCAATAAGGGCAAAACACAGGCTGACCGGCAGCGGGAACTCGAGCCAGTACGCAACGAAGATCACCGTGATGCTCTGGCCGACGATCGCCAGCCAGCGCAGGCGGATCAGCGTGTTGAGGCGGAGCCGGTGGCTGTGCTGGAGGTCGGGCGTGCGCGTGTTCATCTGCGCTATATGCGCTGGACGCGGCCCGCCGCCAAGAGCCAGGGCATTCGTCCCGAAAGAAACGGGACGAAGCCCCTAGTTTTTAGCTGGAGCATGATCTTGTTCGAAAACCGGCCTCCACTGGTTCGCTACGCGGACCTTCGGTTCGGGATCATGCTCTAGGTACCGCGCGGTTTGGCGCGGGCGGTTGCCTGAGCCTCCAGCGGATTGTCGGGCCAGACGTGGCGGGGATAGCGGCCGCGCATGTCGGAACGCACGTCGGCCCATGAACCACGCCAGAAACCAGGCAGGTCGCGCGTCGTCTGGATCGGGCGATGCGCCGGCGACAGAAGTTCGAGCGTGAGCGCGACCGTCCCGCCCGCGATCGAGGGGTGTTTGTACATGCCGAACAGCTCCTGCACGCGCACAGCCAGCACCGGCCATTCACCGTCATAGCGGATCGGCACATGGCTGCCTGACGGCGCCGTAAAATGGGTGGGCGCAAGCGTGCCGATCTTGCGCTGCAGGTCGTGCGGGACAAGCGACATCAGCCCATCGTGAAGTGTGCCCGCGCCAATGCGGGCAAAGGAGGCCTCGCCACGCAGGAAGGGCAAGAGCCAGTCTTCGAGGCGGTCGAGCAGGGCTTGGTCGGACATATCGGGCCAAGGATCGCCCAGACCACGATGCAGCCAGGACAGGCGCTGGCGCAAGGTCTCGGCCTCCTTGCCCCAGTCGAGCAGGTCGAGGCCGTGGGTGCGCAGCGCTTCAAGGATCGCGCAGTCGGCCTCTTCGCCCTTGGGTGCGGGCAGCATGCGTTCCGACAGGGTGACAGCGCCGATGCGGACGGTTTCGCGCACGCGCACCGAGCGCTTTTCCCTGTCGAAGCTGGCTTCGGTTTTCCTCTCCAGATGGGCAGAAAGGATGGTGCGAATATCGGCTTCCGAGACGGCGGCAGCTGACGAAATGCGGGCGTTCTGCGCCTTGCCCTGAAGATCGGCGACGACGAGATAGAGCTCGCCGGCCAGCGGGTCGGCGGCGTCGACAGCGGCACCGCTGCCATTGGCCAGCACGAAGCGGCCACGCTCGCCACGCGCCTTGGCGACCCGATCGGGCCAGGCAAGGAGAAGGAGCGTGCCGGGGGTGAGAGTTTCGGCCGACGCAGCTCCTCGCGCAGGTTCGCGCTGCCCCTCAACCCCTGACGGACCTTCTCCCCGTAAGGACGGGGAGAAGGAGGATGGCCGCAACGCTTGTGCCCCCCTCTCCCCGTCCTTCACGGGGAGAGGGTAAGGGTGAGGGGCGGCTTTTTCAGCAGCCCGCGCCAATCGTTCCGCCAGCTGGCGGGCGGCGTTGGCGCGCGGCGAGCGCTCGTTGCGGAAGCGCTGCAGACGGCGTTCGAGGTCGGCGCTGTCGCCGCCCAGGCCGCGCTCGGTCATCAAGACGGCAAGCTGTGCCGCCTCAACGGCTGCACCCTGGCGCGCCGCTTCGGCGACCATGTGGGCGAGACGGACCGGCAAAGCGAGTTTTCTCATGGCCTGGCCAGCGGCCGTCAGGCGACCGTCGGCGTCGATGGCGTCAAGCTCGATGAGGAGTGCCTTCGCCTCGGCCAATGCCGGTGCTGGCGGCGGGTCGAGGAAGGCAAGCGTGGTCGGATCGGCGACACCAAAGGCGGCGCAGTCGAGCAAAAAACCGGAGAGGTCAGCCTCAAGGATCTCGGGTGGCGAGAAGGCAGGCAGTGCGGCGGTCTGCTCGGCGCGCCAGWGGCGCACGGCAACGCCGGGGCTGGTGCGGCCGGCGCGACCGGCGCGCTGGTCGGCTGCTGCGCGCGAGGCGCGCACGGTTTCAAGCCGGGTGAGCCCGCTCGCCGGCTCGTATTTCGGCAACCGCGACAGGCCGGAATCGACGACGACGCGGACGCCGTCGATGGTGATCGAAGTCTCGGCGATGGAGGTGGCGAGCACGACCTTGCGGCGGCCGGCGGGCGCCGGCTTGATCGCGGCATCCTGCGCCTTGCCGTCGAGCATGCCATAGAGCGGCACGATGTCAGTGTCTGCACCAACGCGACCGGCGAGGCGCTCAGTGGTGCGCTCGATTTCGCGCTGGCCGGGCAGGAAGGCAAGCACGCTTCCCGGCTCATCGGCGAGCGCGTCGCGGATCGCCTTGGCCATCGCGTCCTCGACTGAAACGCCTGCCGGGCGCTCGTCGTAGCGGATGTCGACGGGGAAGCTGCGGCCCTGGCTTTCGATGACCGCCGCACCGTCGAGCAGTCTGGACACACGCGCCCCGTCGAGCGTCGCCGACATCACCACGAGCCTGAGATCGGGACGCAGCGCGCCTTGCACGTCGAGCGCCAGCGCAAGTCCGAAATCGCCGTCGAGCGAGCGCTCGTGGAATTCGTCGAACAGCACGGCGGCCACGCCCGGAAGCTCGGGATCGTCGAGGATCATGCGGGCCAGAACGCCCTCGGTGACGACGAGGATTTTTGTCTTCGCGCTGACCTTGTTTTCCATGCGCATGGCATAGCCGACCGTTCCACCCGGCTCTTCGCCGAGCAGCGAAGCCATGCGTCGTGCTGCGGCGCGGGCAGCTAACCGGCGCGGTTCGAGCAGGATGATCTTGCCATCGCCGCGCCAGGACGCATCAAGCAATGCCAAGGGAACGAGCGTGGTCTTGCCGGCGCCGGGCGGGGCGACCAGCACGGCGCTGTTGCCGGAAGCTAGAGCCTCGGCAAGTTGCGGCAGGACCGCCGTCACCGGCAGGTCGGGAAGCTTGGTCATGAAATCGTTCCGGGCGTCGTCTGCGGTCGAATATCAGCGGAAGCAGGCAGGAGGCAACAAGGGACGACACCCAAGCGCCGTGCGGTCATTGCACCGTCTGAGTTTCGACCCGACGTGTCGGCAGGCTGCAGCCTAGTCTTACGGTACGTCGCGAGGATTGATCGATCCGGCAGCTGGTCGCCCTTCCCCTGCCCGAAACGGACAATATGTGACGGCTCCCTGATAGTTTTGCGACAGGAGAGGGTCCATGGCGCAGATGGTGCATCCTTTGGTTGGCGACGTGCCGGTGGGGTCTCGGCGGGGCGAACAGTTCCGGTTCCTTGCCTGTGCCGTGGCGCTTGTCGGGGCGGTCACCGTCGCCTCGGCACTGGCGGCAATCATTGCGCCCGGCATCCGCTCGCTGCTGTTGCAAGAGGACGGCATCGTCGAGACTGGAACTGTGGTTTTCCTGGCCGTCGCCGTGATCGGAGCAAGTGTCGCAACGGCGCTTCGCGGGATGCGCGTGCCGCTGGTGCTGGCGGGCCTGATCGGGCTTGCCGAGCTTCTGGACGAAACCAGCTTCGGCTCCCGGTTGTTCGGGTTCCAGCCTTTGCCGCTTTATGGCGGCGGACAACTCGACGGCTTCCACGATTTGCTGATCCTGGCCTATCGGCTTTTACTGGGCATCAGCCCAAATCTCGCCTGGATTCTGGTTGGCCTGATGCTCGCAATATCGGCGGGACTGCTGCTGTTCGCCCTGCGCCAGATCGCGCGCAATATAAGCGGGGCGTCGACATGGCTCYCAGGCCACGTGCTGCTTTTCCTGCATGTCGGCTTCATCGGGCTGGCGCAGGTGATCGACATCGCCGCATCATCGCGCGCGTTCGCCGCCGTCGAGGAAGTGCTCGAACTCAACGCCGCGATATTGCTGGCGTTTTATGTGGTGCAGATGGGTTGGGCTGCGGCGGGGCTCCCCCGAAACCCTCATGGTGAGCCTGTCGAACCATGGGTTTTGGGGCAAACTGGACATGGTGCCCAGCGCCCTCGTGGTTCGACAGGCTCACCATGAGGGCTACGGAAGCGCTTTAGCCTTCCCTACCTCACCTTCACCCACTTCTGCTCGGCGAATGACTTAGCCATAGCGTGCACGGTGCGCTCGATCTCCAGCCCTTCGTCGAAGTCGATGACATGGGCGGCTTGGCCAGCGATCCGCGACAGCAGTTCGCGGCACTCGATGGTCTTCAAATCGTTGAAGCCGAGGCCGTGGCCGGGAGCTGGGATGAACTTGTCATAAGGCGCATGGACGGGTGCCGCGAGGATGGTGCGAAAACCCTGCTCGGTCGGCCGGTCGGAGGTGACGTAGAGCTGGATTTCGTTGAAGCGCTCCTGGTCGAAGACGATGGAACCCTTGGAGCCGAAGATCTGGACCTGGATGCGGCCCTTGCGGCCCCAGGCGGAGCGGTTGACCAGCAGTGTGCCCGACACGCCGTTTTCAAGATGGATCAGGCTCGAGGCGATGTCGTAGGTTTCGACCGCGCGGCGCCCGCCACCCGTAACCTGCCGGTCCGGATAGGGTTTGGCCATATCGCACATCACCGAGCCGACGCGGCCGAACAGGGCTGAAATCAGCGACAGCGGGTGGACGGCGAAATCGTCGAGCGCGCCGTAGCCTGATGTCGCCTCATGCTTCCAGAAGAACGGCGCGTCGGGGTCGGCCATGAAGTCCTCGTCCATCTCGACGCGGAGATGGTTGACCTCGCCGATGATCTTTTCGTCGAGCAGCTTGCGGATGTGCCGGATGGTCGGGCTCTGAATGTAATTGTAGCCGAGCACGGCCACCTTGCCCGACTTGCGGGCCGCAGCCGCCATGGCCTCGGCCTCGGCAAGGGTGGGCGCCATCGGCTTTTCGCACCACAGATGCTTGCCGGCCTCAAGGATGGCGATGGCCATCTCCGGATGGAACTGGTTGGGCGTGGTCAACGAGACGATGTCGACCTCGGGATCGGCGAGCACGGCGCGCCAGTCGCCCGAGGATTTTGCGAAACCGAGCTCGGTGGCGCGGCTCGCCGCGAGATCGGCATTGGCTTCGCCAAGATGGGCGAGCCGAACCCGAGGTACATCGCCGAAGACGGTGCTGACGGAATTCCAGGCGAGCGCGTGGCACTTGCCCATGAAGCCGGTTCCGATAAGTCCTACACCTGTCACTTCACGCTCTCCCGGTTTATAGAAGTGGCATTGCCGTTGACGGACTGAATAGTCGAATTTTGTCGAAAATGGAACATACAGTTCATTTTATTTGGACAGGCGGCCGCGGCATCGATATGTTGCAATGGGCGGAGACGGAATGGACCAGATGAACGAGACGATGTCGGAGGCGCTGCCACGCGATTTCGAGGCCTTGCGGGCGCTGATCCTCGATCGCCGCCAGTCGCTGCCCAAGCGCATCGCGCAGGTGGCTGCCTACGCGCTCGACAATCCCGACGAGATCGCCTTCGGCACTGCCGCCAGYATCGCGACATCGGCGGGCGTGCAGCCCTCAACGCTGATCCGCTTCGCCCAGCATCTTGGTTATGACGGCTTCACCAGCCTGCAGCAGGTTTTTCGCGAGCGCCTGAGGGAGCGCACGACATCCTACGAGGAACGGCTGACCGTGGTGCGCGGCGATGCCGACGAAGGCACCTCCAACCGCCGCATCGTCGACGGTTTCCTGGCTGCCGCCAGCAAGTCGCTCGACGTGATGTCGCGCAATCTCGACGACGAAACCCTCGACCGCGCCATCGATATCCTCAACGGCGCCGAGACGATCTACATCCTGGCACGCCGCCGCTCCTATCCGGTCGCGAGCTACATCGCCTATGCGCTGGGCAAGCTCGGGGTGCGCAGCCAGCTGATCGAATCCGCCTCGGGCCTCAGCCCCGAGATCATCTCGTTTGCCTCGTCCAGGGACGCGGTGATCGCCATCAGCTTCTCGCCCTATGCCTCGGCGACCATCGAGGAGGCGCGAATTCTGTCGGCGAACAACGTGCCGGTCATCGCCATCACCGACAGCGCGTTTTCGCCGTTGGCGCAGTTCGCCAAGGTGTGGTTCGAGGTGGCTGAAGCCGATTTCGGCGGCTTCCGCTCGCTGGCCGCGACCATGGCGCTGGCGATGGGGCTGACCGTCGGCGTCGCCGAACTGAGGCGCGGCCGAAAGGGCAGGAAATCCGCCAATTCCAGGGGCTGAGCCAGCAGTTGAGCTGCGCTCGGTGCATGGCAGCTTCCCGCTGTTGTCATGCCAGAATGCCCCTCAGGCGAAAAATAGTTGACGCAAGGGCGATAGTGGCTCAATCCCACTGTTAGCCATCTATTGTATGAGAGAGCCCCATGCCTGTTTATCGTTCGCGCACCACCACACACGGCCGTAACATGGCGGGTGCCCGTGGCCTTTGGCGCGCCACCGGCATGAAGGACACCGATTTCGGCAAGCCGATCATTGCGGTGGTAAATTCCTTCACCCAGTTCGTGCCGGGACACGTGCATCTCAAGGATCTCGGCCAGCTGGTCGCCCGCGAGATCGAGGCGGCCGGCGGCGTGGCCAAGGAATTCAACACCATCGCCGTCGATGACGGCATCGCCATGGGCCATGACGGCATGCTGTATTCGCTGCCGAGCCGCGAGATCATCGCCGACAGCGTCGAATACATGGTCAACGCGCACTGCGCCGACGCCATGGTCTGCATCTCCAATTGCGACAAGATCACGCCCGGAATGCTGATGGCTGCGATGCGCCTGAACATCCCCGCCGTGTTCGTCTCCGGCGGCCCTATGGAAGCCGGCAAGGTGGTGGTCGCCGGCAAGACCGTCGCGCTCGACCTGATCGACGCCATGGTAGCCGCCGCCGACGACAAGGTTTCGGACGAGGACGTCAAGGTCATCGAGCGCTCGGCCTGCCCGACCTGCGGCTCGTGCTCGGGCATGTTCACCGCCAATTCGATGAACTGCCTGACGGAAGCGCTCGGCCTGTCGCTGCCCGGCAACGGCTCGACGCTGGCGACGCACGCCGACCGCAAGCGCCTGTTTGTCGAGGCCGGACATCTGATCGTCGACCTCGCCCAGCGCTATTACGAGCAGGACGACGCTAGCGTTTTGCCGCGCAATATTGCCTCCAAGGGCGCGTTCGAAAACGCCATGGCCATCGACATCGCCATGGGCGGGTCGACCAACACCGTGCTGCACATCCTTGCCGCCGCCATTGAAGGCGAGATCGACTTCGACCAGGACGATATCGACCGCCTGTCGCGCAAGGTGCCAGTGCTGTGCAAGGTGGCGCCCGCCAAGGCCGACGTGCACATGGAAGACGTGCACCGCGCCGGCGGCATTTTTGCCATCCTCGGCCAGCTCGACAAGGCCGGCCTGCTCAACCGCGACCTGCCGACCGTACACACGGCAACGATCGGCGAAGCCATCGATCATTGGGATACCTCGCGGACCAAGAGCCAGGCGGTGCGCGACTTCTATCTCGCTGCTCCCGGCGGCGTGCCGACACAGACAGCCTTCAGCCAGGACCGACGCTGGGACGAGCTCGACCTCGATCGCGAAAAGGGCGTCATCCGCTCGGCCGAACATGCCTTCTCCAAGGACGGCGGCCTTGCCATACTCAAGGGCAACATCGCGCGCGACGGCTGCGTGGTGAAGACCGCCGGCGTCGACGAGTCGATCCTGAAATTCTCTGGCCCCGCTCGCGTCTTCGAAAGCCAGGACGCTTCGGTCAAGGCGATCCTCAGCAATGAAGTCGTGGCCGGCGACGTGGTGGTTATCCGCTACGAGGGCCCAAAGGGCGGCCCCGGCATGCAGGAGATGCTCTATCCGACCAGCTACCTCAAGTCGAAGGGCCTCGGCAAAGCCTGCGCGCTGCTCACCGACGGGCGCTTCTCCGGCGGCACGTCCGGCCTGTCGATCGGCCACGTTTCGCCGGAAGCGGCGAATGGCGGCACGATCGGGCTGGTGCGCGAGGGCGACATCATCGACATCGACATCCCCAACCGCACCATCAGCCTGCGCGTCGACGAGGCCGAACTGGCAAGCCGCCGCGCCGAACAGGACGCCAAGGGTTGGAAGCCGGTGGAGGTGCGCAAGCGCAAGGTGACCAAGGCGCTGAAGGCCTATGCGGCATTCGCAACGTCCGCAGATCGCGGCGCGGTGCGCGACCTCGGCGACTTCGAGTAAGATCAAGAGATTTTGAAATGACAAAGGGCCCGCACCGAGTGCGGGCCCTTTGTCTTTGCGGGACCAGGAAGTTCCGCCATGGCATCGTTGATCCAGCGCCATTCGAACCGAGCTGCCGCCGAGCTTGGCGACTTCGCCTGTGGTCTAGATTTTGTCGACCATGCCGCCCCTTTTTGGCGCTTCACCAAGTTGAGGGTCAACACCCCCCGCGCGAAATGGATTGCGTGTCGCGCGGATTTTCTACGGCCACCTGAGATTTTCCTTCTCAAGATGGCCGCCGAATTGAAATTCCCTACCTTTGTTAGAACCGGCCCTCACAGATAAATGCGCCGATGCTGGCCAGATGCGGCCGAGGATCAACCGCACGGCGGGTGCCCGCCCGCCCGACATGAGGTAAGCTCGATGACTGCGAAGGGAGAAGCCGCCATGGCCCGTCTCAATCCACCCTTCAAATCCGTGCTCGATTTGATCGGCGAAACACCTGTCGTCGAGCTGACGCAGTTCGACACCGGGCCGTGCCGGCTGTTCATCAAGCTCGAAAGCCAGAACCCCGGCGGCTCGATCAAGGACCGCATCGCGCTGTCGATGATCGCCGCGGCCGAGCGCGAGGGCAAGCTCAAGCGCGGCGGCACCATCGTCGAGGCGACCGCCGGCAATACCGGGCTCGGGCTCGCCCAGGTCGGCATCCCCAAGGGCTACCGCATCATCCTTGTCGTGCCCGACAAGATGAGCCGTGAAAAGATCCAGCACCTGCGCGCGCTCGGCGCCGAAGTTCGGCTGACGCGCTCTGACGTCGGCAAGGGCCATGCCGAATATTACCAGGACATGGCCGAGAAGATCGCAGCCGAAATTCCCGGCTCGTTTTACGTCAACCAGTTCGCCAACCCGGCCAACCCCGAGGCGCATGAGACCACGACCGGACCGGAAATCTGGGAGCAGCTTGAGGGCGACGTCGATGCGGTTGTGGTCGGTGTCGGCTCAGGCGGCACGCTGACCGGGCTCGGGCGCTTCTTCGCCAAGGTTTCTCCCAAGACGGAAATGGTGCTGGCCGATCCCGTCGGCTCGGTGCTGGCGCCGCTGATCAAGACCGGCAAGATGGAAGAAGCGGGAAGCTGGACGGTGGAAGGCATCGGTGAGGATTTCGTACCGCCGAACGCCGACCTTTCACTGGTCAAGAAGGCCTATTCGGTGACCGACAAGGCGAGCATGCTGGCGGTGCGCGACCTGCTTGCCAAGGAAGGCATCTTGGCCGGCTCGTCGTCGGGCACGCTGCTGTCGGCGGCACTGCGCTACTGCCGCGAGCAGAAGACGCCGAAGCGCGTCGTGACCTTCGTCTGCGACAGCGGCAACAAATACCTGTCCAAGGTGTTCGACGATTTCTGGCTGGCCGAACAGGGCCTCGATGAGCGCGAACAACATGGCGATTTGAGCGACCTCGTTGCGCGTTCTCACCGCGAAGGCGGCACAGTGTTTGTCAGCCCTGGCGACAGTTTGCTCACCGCCTATGGCCGGATGCGGCGCGGGGACGTGTCGCAACTGCCGGTGCTCGACGAGGGCAAGCTGGTCGGCATCGTCGACGAAAGCGACATCCTGGCGGTTGTCGAGGGCCCCTATGACAGCCGCTGGAACCGCTTCAACGCACCGGTCGCAACCGCGATGAGCAAGGACCTGCACACGCTGCAGGCCAATCAGACGCTCGATGCGCTGCTGCCGATATTCGACCGCAACGAAGTGGCAATCATCTTCGACGGCGAAGACTTCATCGGGCTGATCACCCGCGTCGACCTCATCAACCATCTCAGGCGGGCAAAATGACCACTGCGAAGAACCGGCTGGCTTTTTCGACACGCACCATCCATGGCGGCCAGAGCCATGACCCGACGACCGGCGCTGTGATGGTGCCGATCTATGCGACCTCCACCTATGGCCAGCAGAGCCCCGGCGTGCACAAGGGGTTTGAATACGCCCGCAGCCAGAACCCGACGCGCTTTGCCTTCGAGCGCGCCATCGCCGATCTCGAAAGCGGTAGCGCCGGCTTCGCCTTCGCCTCGGGGCTGGCGGCCATCGCCACTGTTTTCGAGCTGCTCGATTCAGGCGCGCATATCGTTGCCACCGACGACATCTATGGCGGCACGTTCCGGCTGCTGGAACGGGTGCGCAAGCGTACAGCCGGACTGCAGGTGAGCTTCGTCGACTTCACCGATCTTGCCGCCGTCGAAGCCGCTATCCGCCCCGAGACCAAGATGTTGTGGGTCGAGACGCCGACCAATCCGCTGCTGCGCGTGGTCGATCTCGAAGGCGTTGCGGCACTCGCCAGGCGCAAGGGCGTGCTGACGGTCGCCGACAACACCTTCTGCAGCCCCTATCTGCAGCGGCCGCTGGAACTCGGCATCGATATCGTGGTGCATTCGACGACGAAATATCTCAACGGCCATTCCGACATGGTCGGCGGCTGTGTCGTCGTTGGCGACAACAAGGATCTGCGCGACCAGCTGAAGTTTTTGCAGAACGCAATCGGCGCGATCTCGGGACCGTTCGACAGCTTTCTGGCTCTACGCGGCATCAAGACTCTGGCGCTCAGGATGGAGCGCCATTCGCAGAATGGGGCGAAGATCGCGCGCTGGCTGGAGGCCCGCAAGGATGTGCGCCGGGTGATCTATCCCGGTCTCGAAAGCCATCCCCAGCACGCCATTGCCAAGGCACAGATGTATCATTTCGGCGGCATGATCACAGTCGAACTCGACCGCGATCTCGCTGCGACTAAGCGTTTCCTCGAACGGACTCAGCTGTTCACGCTGGCCGAAAGCCTCGGCGGTGTTGAAAGCCTGATCGAGCATCCGGCACTGATGACGCACGGCTCGATACCGGCGGAAAAACGCGCAGCAATCGGCATTTCGGATTCGCTGGTGCGGCTGTCGGCCGGCATCGAGGATGGCGACGATCTGATCGCCGACCTTGAGCAAGCGCTGGCGGGGTGATTTTCCCCTCTACTCTCGTCTGGGAGGCTTGCGCTCGCCCCTCACCCTTACCCTCTCCCCGTGAAGAACGGGGAGAGGGGGACGTCGGCGTTGCGACCAGCCTCCGTACTTACGGGGAGAAGGTCCCGGCAGGGGGATGAGGGGCGGCGCTATCGTCTGCTTGTTACGTCAGGCGCTCTCGAAACCGACCAGGAACTTGCTCAGCAGCGCATCGAGCGCTGCCCGCTCCTGGGCGGATAGCATTTGAACGATGCGCGTCTGCGTCGCCACATGGTCGGCCACGGCCGCGTCGATGGTGGCAAAACCCTTTTCGGTCAGCGAGACGATGAAGCTGCGGCGGTCGCCGGGATTGAGCGTGCGCGCGACAAGCCCTGCCTTTTCCAGCTGGTCGACACGGTTGGTCATGGTGCCGGAGGTGATCATCATGGTGGCGGAGAGGTCGCCGGGGGACAGCGCATAAGGCGGTCCCGAGCGGCGCAGCGTTGCCAGCACATCGAAGCTGGCATAGTTCAGCCCGTGCGCTGCGAAGGTCTTTTCCATCTCGCGGCCGAGATGCTGCGAGAGCCGCGTCAACCGGCCGATCAGGCCCATCGGCGCAACGTCGAGGTCGGGCCGTTCCCGGTTCCATTGGGCAAGAATGTCATCAACGCGATCCATGCCGCACCATCGAGAAATAATATCTTGACGTCAAGAGAATCTATATTACCTTGATATCAAGATATTTGATCTCAAGAGAGATGCAGCGATGACGACGCGCAACACCGACCAGCTTTTGACGGCCATCGCCCCGGCGATCTGGGGCAGCACCTATC
>NZ_JBFUKO010000067.1:0-16098 GCF_056400805.1 Aminobacter sp. P4_H6_2 | reverse complement strand
CCATTGATTCGAATTCGTCGAGTGCGGCGTTCTGCGGCAGGGTTGGCGCTTCGTCGAAAATGATCGGAATCGACAGGTCCGCATTCACCCCGGCGATGTTGTCCTTGTAGGTGACCCAGTCATAGCCAGACATGCCAGCCATCTTGCCGCGGCCGGGGCTGCCGACCATGATGTCGTCGCCGCCTTCGCCGATGAACTCGTCGAAACCGCCATCGCCCAGGAACACGTCATTGCCACGCACGCTGTCGCTGGCGAAGATTTCGTCGAAATTGTCGCCAGGCGCGCCGTCGAACGTGCCGGTTTCCAGCCAGTCGTCGCCCTCGTTGCCGAGGATGCGTTCGGCGTTCTTGTTGCCTAAGATGAAGTCGTTGCCCAGGCCGCCGAACACTTCCGAACCCATGTCGGTGCCAAGCACGATGAAATCCTGTCCGTCTCCGGCGAGCACCAGATCGAGGCCCGGACCGGCGTTGACGACATCGTTTCCTTCGCCGGCCTTGATGTTGTCGTCGCCCCCAATGTCGGTGATGATGTCGTCGCCGCTGCCGGCGTTGATGATGTCATTGCCGTGGCCGCCTTCGAGCCTGTCGTTGCCGCCATCGCCAAACAGCGTGTCGTCACCGATGCCGGCAATCAGGATGTCGTTACCGGACGGGTTGAAGGCGTTGCCGGGATCGGTGCCGCCGAGCACGACATGATCGCTGCCGGTATAGCGCAGGTAGTTCGCGTCAGGCCCCGCGGTTCCCGGATTGTTGCGGATCACCAGCGGCGTCAGGATTGAACCGCCGGCCGGGTCGATGCCCAGATTGTCGGCGGTTTCGTCAGGCGCGGTGTTCGGATCGTTGTTCAGCTGACCATCGGCGCCGGCGGTTTCGCCGAGCCCCGGATTGTACTGCTTGGTGCGGTCCACTTCCAAGATGAGGCCGGGGGTCGAGAACACGTCCGACGGCAGGTGGGTCGCGTCGGTGTTGCGCATGATCATGGCGGCGAAGGAATTGCCTTCCATCTCGCCGAACAGATGCAGGCCGTCGAGCCTTTGCAGATAATAGAAGCGGTCGCCGTTCTGCAGCTTCTCCATCGTGGTTTCGAACACAAAGTTGAAGGTCGAGCCCAGCATGCCGCCGAACGGCGTGATCTGTTCGGCCAGRCCACCGATCCACAGGTCGACATTCTCGAGGCCGCCAAGGTCGGCCGCATATGCGCCGGTGCCGTTGAGGAAATCCTCCGCATCCGCCGGAACCAGGAAGCCGCCGACGGACACGCCCGTGATGATGGTCAAGGCGGCGTCGCGCTTGCCTTCGATCGTGGTCTGTCCGGTGATCAGCGCATGTGTGCCATAGGCGGCGATGAAGTTGATGATCGAGGCTTCGTTCTTGAGATGGCCGGCATAGTCGATCCAGCTCTCATAGGGCTTGAGGAGCGCGTCGTTGTTGGTCACCTCATAGAATTCGCGCCGCGCCGCGTTAAGCGACGGCACGCCGGTGTCGCGGCCGCGGGCCAGGTTGATGGTCGCAAGGTCGAGCGGCAGGCCGAGCAGGTTGTTGCGCAATGCGCTGGTGACGAACTCGTCGATTTCGTTGCCGACCTGGCGGGTCATGCCGCGGATGATGGATCCGGCCATTTCGCCGGAGCTCTGCGAGGCAAACTCGATCGGATTGAGGAAGCCCTCGATCAGGCCGATCGATTCATCGTTGAATTGGGGATCGAAGCGGTCGATGGATTCCGTCAGCATCGAATGGCCGAAACGGTAGACCACGTGCGCGAACTCGGCGACGATGCTCGGGTCGATCGTCACGTCATAGCCGTCCGGAACCAGGAACACGTTGACGTTCGGCTGGATCTTGCGGGCGAACTCTTCGAAGACGAGGTGCTGGTACTGCATCTCGGTCCCGAACTTGGCCGCCTGGAACAGGCGCTCGCCGTTCCAGTCGAGGGCGGCAATCGCCGCGGGGGAAGTGGGAAGCTCGGTGATGGCGACGTCGAGCCACGCGTTGATGAAGTCGATATCGCCGCTCTCCAGCACGACGTCTTTAGTATGCTCCATCAGCCGGTTGTGCTCGGAATGGAACACATGGTGGACGGCGGTCAGGCCAATGTTCTCGTTGCCACGCCCGTCACCGGTGATGAAGTGGGAGTCCAAGAGTTCGTTGTCGTATTCGGTGCTGCCGTTGCCGGGATTGCCAAGGCCGATTTCGGTGTCGCCGTCAGCGATCTTGCCGACCGGCACCGCCGTGTGCGCAATGTCATCAAGGAAGGCATGGCCGGTGCGGACCGCAAGGTGAACGACAGCGGCAGGATTGGTGGCGTTCACCAACTCTAGCGGATCGGCCGGCGTGCCGGATTGCAGCGTGCTTGGCGAACCGGCGGGCACGCCGAGCATGACGACCTGCGGGAACCCGGTCGTCGATGGGATGAAGTTGCCGTAGGCATCGGTTGCCAGCAGCGGCAGGTTGCCGACGTGATAGTCGGTCAGATCGATGCCGAGGATGTTGCGGGCCTGCGCCTTGATCTCTCCCCAGGTCGGCAGGCCACCATTGGCGCCGTCCAGCAGGGAGCCCGTGGCCTCCGGCCTGCCGTTGACCAGCGTATATTCGCGCAGGAAGACCTGGTGCGACGGATGCGACGTATAGGTCTGGTTCTGGTCGACGAACGATGTCGTGGTGTTTAGCGGAAGCGCGTGATCGTCCGCGGTGCCTGCAATGCCGTCGACGCCGGGCGACAGCACGCTGGCGCGCGTCAGGACCATGAAGTTGGTGGGGCTGGTGGGATCGTAGAGCGGATCGTCGGGCTGTAGCGGTACGAACACGGTGCCGCTGTTGCCTTTGGCGACGAGATCGAGGCCGTGGTCGAAGAACTGGCCGAACAGCGTGAACCACGAGTTGAACGAGGCCGAGAGGCCTTCATCCGGTGCAATATTGGTCAGCTTGATGTTGTCGCCGTCCATTTCGATGCCGTTGGCCGTAAGCATGCCGTCGAGGTCGACGCGTTCGATGGCCAGGGCCGCATTGGCGGTGTCAGCGGCGGCCTGCGTCTGCGTGGCGGCAGCGATTGCCGCATCCAGGGCTGCCTGGGTTTCGGGCGTCGGGGCCGTATCATGGGCTTGCTGCGCGGAGACCAGCGTCCGCTGCGCGTTGATGTTGGCGAGGTTTGCGTCCTCGGCAGCCTCGATGAACGGCTTGACGGTCTGGTACTCGGCCTTGATGGTCGCGGCGGTCGCAAGTTCGCTGCCCGGTGCGGCGCCGGCGCGTTGCAAGGCAACCATGATGGCGGCCGGGTTGTCCAGCGTCTGGTCGACGATCAGGTTGGAGATGGTGCGCAGGCTGCTGTCGACGACGATGTTGCCCGGATTGTTGGAGGGGTTATAGGACGAAGCGGTCACGCCGCCCGGCGCTGGTCCGTTCATGTCCACCGGCGTCGCGGGCCGGTACTGCGGGTCGAGCAGGGCAGGAAACTCGTTGTCAGCCGCGCCCCAGTTCTCGCGCCCGGGAAGCAAATTGTTGTAGGTGCCGTCAACGGTGCGCAAGCCGAAGCTCAGGTTCGGCGCCGGAATGAGGTCGCTGAGCGGCGTGCCGGCTGCGTGAGCTTCGGAAAGCTCGATCTGCTTCAGGATGAAATCCAGATCCGAACGGATGTACTTGACCATTTGCCTGCTCCCCAGTGGTTGGTTCTGCTGGTTCCCCGGGCGTCCGCGCGAGAGATCAGGAGAAGCTGTTGTGTGAGCGCTCGCGCGCCGTCGTCTTCGTCCACGCTCGTGTCAGGACGGCGTGATGTTCCTTCGGAAGTTCCGGGTCGCGATAAGGTGAACGCCAAGGACCCCCGTGCAAGCATGATGCAGACTTGGCCGGGCTCAGAGCATGGGCGGAAGTCGAGCTACTTCAGCAACTTTCGGCGAGAGCAATATGAGACGTTGGTATCGCGACAACCGCACCTTCGTCGCGTTCTTCATAGGACTTTGGTCCTTGATCGCGCCTTTGCTATTTCCCTGTCAGAAATAGCTTGCGCAAGATCAACAGCGAAGATGCGGGCTGGTCCGCGAGGCGGCCACCTTGTCCGCCAAATTCACAAGCAAATCGCATAGCCCGCTTTGCCACCACCATACTTTGTCTTGGTGTTTAGCTGGACCAAAGCCCAGATCAGGCGCCGAGCTGGTCCAGATACAAGCAGACCAAGGCATTCTTCACATCGTCCGACCTTCCGAAGTTATCGGCGACGGCCTTCTTGTGCACCATTGCTGATGAAGTCGCCGTGAACCTCGTCACGCGGCGATGCCAGTCAATTGCGATGCTCCGCTCCGACACCGGATTGAGACATCGCCGAAGCGCAAGAGGGGAATGTCATGGTCAATCTGGTGAAGCACGATCTGGAATTCATACTCAAGCAGATCAAGATCGCAGAGGCACACGCGGCTGGTGGCGACTTGGCGACGTTGGTCGCCGAAGCCGGTGGCCTGGATGCAGATGCGGCTGCAGGCGTTCCGTTGCAGGCGCACCTGCTTCCCTACGGACTGCGCACGGTCGATGGCAGCTACAACAACCTGCTGGAGGGTCGCGAACAATGGGGAGCCTCGGCTGAGCCGTTCGTCCCACTGGTGACGCCAAGCTATGGCAATGACGCGGACAATGATGTCCTAGTATTTGGCACGCCCGCCAACCCGGTTTCGCTCACCAACACGGACTACACACCGGGTTCGCCCACGGGAAATCCGATGTTTGTTGCCGGGACAGTCGTCGACGCCGATCCGCGTCTTATCTCAAACCTCATTGTCGACCAGACGAGCAACAACCCTGCCGCGATTATGGTTTATGAGGCCATGCTTGAGGAGGGCAAGACGGCGTCGCGCACGCAGTTACTGGACAATAACGGTGTAGGAAAGGTTCATGCCGCCAACGTGGTCGGACCGGACGGAGCCGTGCTCGCCGCGGCTGGATCCCCTGTCTATTCCTACACCTTCGAGAACGTCTCTCCTGATATCGGCGACTCGGCCCCCTACAACTCGATGTTCACGCTATTTGGTCAGTTCTTCGATCACGGGCTTGATCTGGTTGCCAAAGGCGGATCGGGCACCGTTTACATTCCGCTTGCCGAAGACGACCCGCTTTACAATCCGGCAACTCCGCACACCAACTTCATGGTAATGACGCGTGCTTCGCGCGATGCGGATGGCAACGTCGCCGCAAACGTCACCACTCCTTGGGTTGATCAGAACCAGACCTACACCTCAAACGCCTCCCATCAGGTGTTCCTGCGCGAGTATGTGATGCTCGATGGCGAACCCATTGCCACTGGCCGACTGCTTGATGGCGATCGGGGCCTTGCAACATGGGCGGACGTCAAGGAGCAGGCCCGGACGATGCTTGGCATTGAGCTAACCGATGCCGACGTGGGCAGGGTCCCGATGCTACTCACTGACCCCTATGGCGAGTTCATCCGCGGCGCCAATGGCTTGCCGCAATTGCTGGCAGCCTTCCGCCCCGATGGAACGCCGATTTACGTCGAAGGCGATCTCGTAACTCCGATCAATCCATCTGCGATTCAGTTGCCACTCGGCACGATCATACTGACATCGACAGGGACGCAGACCATCATGAGCGGCATGACGGTCAATGCGGCACGTACGCCAAACGCTTTTCTGGACGACATCGCTCATGCCGCGGCACCGGTTCTATCCGGTGGCGCCTTGCAGGCTGACGCGGATAGCGAGCTTGGTTACTCCGGCGGGTTCAATTCGCGTGGGCAGCAGACTGCCTACGATGACGAACTGCTTGATGCACACTACATCACCGGTGACGGCCGCGGAAATGAAAACATCGGCCTGACCTCGATCCACCATGTCTTCCATTCCGAACATAACAGCCTTGTCGAACAGACCAAGAATGTCGTGCTTGCTTCGGGCGACCGCGCCTTCATCAATGAATGGCTGCTCGTCGACCTTGGAGTGAATGATCCTATCCCGGCAAATGGCGCGGGGCTGATCTGGGATGGCGAACGCCTGTTCCAGGCCGCGCGTTTCACCAACGAAATGGAGTATCAGCACCTCGTTTTCGAGGAATTTGGGCGCAAGATGCAGCCGGACGTAGATGCGTTCCTTTTCGAACCGTCAGCCGACGTCAATCCGGCCATCTTCGCCGAGTTCGCGCATGCCGTTTATCGCTTCGGCCACTCGATGTTGAACCAGGATATCGACCGCATCGTCCAAGGAACCGACGGCACCTACAGCTTCGATAACATCAGTCTGTTCGAAGGGTTCCTCAACCCGCTGGAACTGGGCGCTGTGGATGCCAACGGCAATGTGATTGTCGATCACGACGCAGCCGCCGGCGCGATCATCCGCGGCATGACGCGGCAGGGCGGCAACGAGATTGACGAATTCGTGACGGACGTTCTGCGCAACCAATTGGTGGGCATCCCGCTCGACCTTGCGGCGATCAACATCGCGCGTGGCCGCGACGTTGGCTTGCCGACCCTAAACGAGGCCCGCGCCCAGTTCTTCCAGATGGCGGGACAGGATTCTCAGCTCAAGCCTTACACGAGCTGGGTCGATTTCGCCCTGAACCTGATGAACCCCGCCTCGATCGTCAATTTCATCGCCGCCTATGGCACGCATCCGCTGGTTGACGCGGAGACGACGATCGAGGGCAAGCGCGAAGCCGCAGCGATGCTGGTTTTCGGGGACGCAAGCCTGTCGGGCGCGGCAAAGACTGCGTTCGACAATGAACGGCAGGCGTTTCTCAATTCCACTGGCGCCTGGGCGAATGCCGAGACGGGGCTCAATAACATCGATCTCTGGATCGGCGGTCTCGCTGAAAAGAAGATGGATTTCGGCGGCATGCTGGGATCAACATTCAGCTTCGTCTTCGAGCTGCAGATGGAAAACCTTCAGGAGGCCGACCGCTTCTACTACCTGTCGCGCGTCCAGGGCCTCAACCTATTGAACGAGTTGGAAAACAACTCGCTGACCGAGATCATCATGCGCAATACCGACCTGGAGGGTGAGGGTCGGACGGCGTTGCCGGGGGATATCTTCTCGACGCCTGATTTCACCCTCGAAATGGATCAATCCAAACAGATTGGTGACGATCCGGAGTTTTCGAACCCGATCCTCCAGGCCCTGACCCCGCTAGTGGCGCGCAAGGACACCGATGGCGACGGTGATCTCGACGTACTCATCTACAATGGTGGCGATCACGTGGTGATGGGCGGCACCATTGAGGACGACATCATTGTTGCCGGCGAAGGTGACGACACCATCTGGGGCTACGAGGGCAACGACACTATCGAAGCCGGATACGGCGTCGACGTAGTTCATGGCGGCGATGGCGATGACATCATAACCAATGCCGGCACCGACATTGGCGCCATGGACTTCTTGCATGGCGAGGGCGGCAACGACGTCATTCACGGTGGCTCCGGCCTGGCGCTGGTCTTCGGCAATTCGGGCAATGATTTCATTATCGGCGGCCCCGATGGGAAACACCTGCTGGGCGGTCTCGGCAACGACTTCGTTCGCGGCGGCGACGGCGGCGACTTCGTTATGGGCAACGAAGGCGACGACTGGCTCGAGGGCGGTGGCCGCTTCGACACCCTTGCCGGCGAGAACTCAGAGCTCTTCTTCAATTCGACCATCATCGGCCATGATGTAATGAACGGAAACGGCAGCGACACCGACTACGACGCCGAGTCCGGTGACGACATTATGTTCCAAAACGAAGGTATTCAGCGTTCTAACGGCATGGCCGGCTTCGATTGGGCGATCCACAAAGGCGACAGCAATGCCGCCAACTCCGATCTCGGCATCCCGATATTTGCAACACAGGAAGCGTTCATTCTGCGCGATCGCTTCGATCTGGTTGAAGGTCTCTCTGGGTGGGACAGGAACGACACCTTGACCGGCCGCTCCTCGCCCACCAACGCCCGATCCGAACTCCAAAACACTGCCGCCATACCTGGCCCCGACAGTCCGCTGGACTCTTACTCGAACGCTCTGCTGGAGAAGAACGTCGCGTTGATCAGCGGCCTTGATGCACTTGTTGCGCACCGGGCTCGCACCAATGTCACCATCAATGGAAAGACCGAGACCATTGTCGTCGAAACAGCGGACGCCTCCGACATATTGTTGGGTGGCGGTGGCAGCGACGTCATCAAGGGGTTGGCCGGAAACGACATCATCGATGGCGACAACTGGCTAAACGTTCGCATCCGCATCGTCAAAGACGGAATCGTCTATACCGCTGACGGTATGACCACCCAGGTCTATCTCGAAAGCGATCTGAACGAAGGCGCGCTTGTTCCAGGCGCTGCGGCGCAGTTCGGCGGTCGGTCACTCGATGCATTGATGTTCGACCGTACGCTCAATCCTGGCCAGCTATCGATCGTTCGAGAAATCGTCGACGGCGATCTGGACAATTCAGATACCGATATTGCCGTCTATACCGACGTGGTCACCAACTACACCTTCACGCGCAACAGCGATGGAAGCGTCACTGTCGATCACACCGGCTTCGAGGATCCGGGTGATGGCGAAGATCCGAATGGCGAAGACATTCCAGAAGAGACGGTCCAAAACAAGGTGCGTTCTGACGGCACCGACCGCTTGTTCAACATTGAGAAGCTTCGTTTCTCCGACGGCAACGGCGGAACGATAGACTTCAACGTCGGCCAGCTGATCAACATTGCACCCACAGGCGCCCCGACCATCAGCGACATGACACCCACCGAAGGGCAGACGCTGACAGTCGATACCAGCAGCATTGCAGACGCCAATGGCGGCATTGCTGGCGGCTTCGCCTATCAGTGGCAGGTTTCCGAAGACGGCGGCGCCACCTGGAGCAACATAGCGCTGGCGACCGGCCCAAGCTTCACCCCAGTTGACAATCTTGGGGCGGGTCAGGTCGGCGACCTTCTGCGCGTGCGGGTTAGCTTCACCGATGGCGCTGGTAATGCCGAGCAGCTGTTCTCAGCGCCAACTGCAGTGGTTGGTGACAACTGGAATGCCGTGCCATTCTTAAGCAACACCTTCAACGGAACAGCGGGTGACGATATTGCYAACGGGACGAGCGGAGTGTTTGGTCTCGGAGCAAACGATACGCTCAACGGCAATGGCGGAAATGACATTCTTAACGGGGCAGGCGGCAGTGATACACTCAATGGCGGCGCTGGCAACGATACATTGAACGGTGGCGGCGGTAACGATACGRCCGTCTATTCCGGGCCAATCCGCAATTTTAGCCTGCAAAACAATGGCGGGACTCTTACGGTAACCGACACTACCGGCGTAGAAGGCGTCGACACGGTCACTGCGACGGAGACCTTGAGATTTGGCACCGTAAGCTACGCAGTGGTCAACGGCACCGCCGGGAACAATGGCAATCTCAATGGCATCAATGGCGCCAACGGCTCGCAGGCGATCTTCGGGCTCGGCGGCGCCGACACGATCAACGGTGGCGGTGGCGACGACTACATCGACGCCGGCGAGGGCGATGATACCATCACACAGACTGGTAGCACCGGCGGACGCGATTTCGTCGACGGTGGCGCTGGCACCGATACCTACCAGGTCAACGGTGCGGCAGGGGCGGAGACTTTCACAGTTTACTCTAGAGCTGCGGCTCTAGCTGCTATCGGCGGCCTTACCTTGGCAAGTTCGACAGAGATCGTCATAGCGCGCAACGGCGCCGTGATCGCTGAACTTGATAATATTGAAGAAATCCGCGTCAACTCGCTCCAAGTGACATCGCCTGGTGGCGCTGGCGGCGGAGCAAGCGGTGGCGACACGATCCAGGTCGTCGGCGATTTCACTGGCACGAGCCTTAGCTTCAGCACGATCACCATCGACGGCAACACTGGGGACGACACGATCAACATCACGGGGCTCTTGTCGGCCCATCGCATCGTGTTCCGATCCAATGGCGGCAACGACACGATCGTGGGGGCGCTGCGGGATCAGGATGTCATTGAACTGCCCGCAGGGACCGACCCTGCAGACTATGAACTCAACATCAACGCCAACGGCACCAAAACTCTTTTCAGCGCCACGCATTCGGTCACCTTCCTGGCTGAAGGAGAGCCTGAGATCCGCGTCGCAGGTTCCGGTGGCGGGGATGATCCGGATGATGAAGGCAATCATGAAGAAGATGACGATGCCTGCGAGTCTGACGGCGAGAGCCAGCCGTCCCATGGCGGTCCTTCAAATGCCATGTTGGGCACCAGCGGTGCAGATAGCCTGAACGGCACCGAAGCGGGCGATACGATCATAGGCCGTGATGGCCGGGACATCGTATTTGGCCGCGGCGGCAGCGACGACATCTTCGGCGATGGCGGAGCGGACATGCTCTACGGGGATGGTGGGGATGACCGCATTCTTGGCGGCGATGGCAACGACTTCATCAACGGCGGCGCTGGCAAGGACACCGTCTTCGGCGGCGGCGGCGACGATCTGATCGTTGCAGAAGACGGCGACGGCAACGACACCTACTACGGTGATGACATGGCCGGCGGTACGGGCAACGACACGCTCGACATGTCGGCGATCAACGCCAACATTACAGCCGATCTCGGCACCGGCCACATGGGGCGCGGCTCTGTATCAAGCGCCCAAACCGGTAACGACACGATCTGGGGCATCGAGAATTTCGTTGGCGGCTGGGGCAGCGATACAATCACGGCCAGCAGCGAGGTCAATGTATTGGACGGCGGTGCCGGCGGAAACGACACGTTCCGCTTCCTTTCCGCAGCCCATGCTGATGGCGACACGATCGTTGGCTTCCAGCCAGGGGACAAAATTGACCTAAGCGGGATGGACGCAAACTGGTGCGCGTCTGGCAAACAGAGCTTCACCTTGGTGTCCGATGGGTTCAGCGGAAGGGGCGAACTCATGGTTGCCCATGAAATCCGCGACGGTGAAGAATATACGGTTGTGCTCGGCAATACGAGCGGTGGCAATGACGCTGATTTCAAGCTCAGCATCAAAGGTTCCCACGAACTCAGCGCAAGTGACTTCAACCTTTGACGTCGCAATATGTGGGGCCGCAATAGCCGGCCCCACGTTCTCGTAGATCGGTCTTCCCGCCAACGCTTCTCGGGCAAGACCGGCTTCAAGGCAAAGCAAGCAGCAGGCTCCTGGGGTTTGGGTGGAACATGGGTACGCGTGCAAACAGTTCGATATCGGCGTCCAAGCGCAAAGGTGCTGAAAAGCTCACCAAAGGCTTCAAGAGCATCTTTGTATTCCTATTTGCGATGTCGGGCGTGATCAACATTCTGGCGCTCACGGGCGCCTTCTACATGCTGCAGATCTATGATCGCGCCTTGACCAGCGGCAGCATTCCAACACTGGTGGCGATCTCCGCACTGGCGATCGGGCTTTATTTCTTCCAGGGCATGTTCGACGTCATCCGGTCGCAGATTCTGGTGCGGATCGGGGCGCGACTGGACCGAAAGATCGCCCCAATGGCGCACCAAGTTGCCATCGACATGCCACGTTTTGGCTTTTCCACCGCCGAGGCGCTGGAACGAGGCCGCGACGTTGACACTGTGCGCGGTTTCCTTGGAAGCCAAGGACCGATTGCGTTGTTCGACCTGCCATGGATGCCGTTGTTTCTGGTGTTCGTTTACATTCTCCATCCGTGGCTAGGAGCGCTGACCCTTGGCGGGGCATGTGTACTTACGCTTCTTACGATCCTGACGGAACTGATGACCCGGCGGCTGAGCAGCGCGACCCACCAGGCCGCGGTGGCACGAAATGCCATCGCCGATTCCAACGCGCGCAATGCCGATGTACTCAAGGCAATGGGCTTTGCCGGACGAGCGGTCGCTCGTTTCGACCGCGCCAACGAGGACCACCTAGAGCTACAGACGCGGACCAATGACATCAGTGGTACATTCGGAGCGCTGTCGCGCGTACTGCGTATGATCCTGCAGTCGGCCGTGCTGGGGATGGGGGCGTACTTGACCATTCAAGGCGAGCTCTCGGCCGGTGCGATCATCGCGGCATCTGTCGCATCCGCACGGGCCCTTGCACCGATCGACCTGGCCATCGGCAACTGGAAGAACGTTGTCTCCGCGCGCACGGCTTTCGGACGGCTTAAAGAAACGGCCATGGCGCTGGCTGGATCGGCCGACCAGATGGTGCTCCCCGCCCCCGTAGGGTCGCTCAAGGTCGAAAACATTACCGTCGCTGCGCCCGGCTCTGGCCGCGTTTTACTCAGTGAGGTTTCCTTCGAACTCAAGGGCGGGCAAGCGCTTGGTATTATCGGTCCAAGCGGAGGTGGCAAGACTACGCTTGTACGAGCATTGACCGGCATCTGGCCTGTGTTGCGCGGAAGTGTAAGACTGGACGACGCCGAATTGACGCAGTGGGATGACGACAGGCTGGGGCAGTTCGTCGGCTACTTGCCGCAGGAAGTCGCTCTGCTCGACGCTACGATCGAAGAAAATATCTCGCGCCTTCATGACGCTCCCGAGGCGCGCTCGATTGTTGAAGCTTCGAGAGCGGCAGGCATCCACGAGATGACCGTTCGCATGCCGGATGGATATCGCACCGAGCTGGGCCCTCTTGGCGTCTCGCTTTCGGGCGGACAACGCCAGCGGATCGGGCTCGCCAGAGCATTGTACGGCAATCCGTTCCTAGTGGTCCTCGACGAGCCAAATTCAAATCTAGATGGCGAGGGTGAGGAAGCCCTGACCTCAGCGATAGAAGGCATAAAGCGCCGGGGAGGTATCGCGATTATTATCGCTCACAGGCCCTCTGCCCTTGCCGCGGTTGATCTGGTTGCAGTCGTCCAGAATGGCAAGATGACCGCATTTGGGCCCAAGGCTGATATTATCGGCGCTACCGCGCGTCGTGACGCCCCCCCTCCAGCCAAAGAACCCTCGAAGCGGATGGCAAACGCCCGTATCAGCGCACAGGTGACGGTATGATCGACGTCAAAGGCAGCAAGAAGGCACAACAAGAAACAGATCCTTCACAGCGATTTCGATTGAAGAACGACGTCCGGACCAAGACTCCCTTGCTGGTCGGCCTCTTTCTTGTTTCGGTTGCACTTTACCTGAAGGCGATGTTCCCCAGCCTGGCATCAAACCCCGACACCAGCGCTCCCGAAGAAGAGCCAGTTGACGCCAAGGCGCCGGCGACCCAAGAGATTGCCGCGAACGAACAAGCTCTCGACGCTTTGCCCGAGGACGGCATTCCTGTAGCCGAGGAGCCTGTGAGCTCCGCAAGCCGATTCATCCAGCCTGCCTTGCCAGCGCGCTTCATGGTCGTGAACTCTCCGGAGTTCGGATTTTTGCAGACAGAGGCAGCCATCAATTGGAACGGTTTCAATCCCTATTCGCGGCCAGCCAATGACAACAGCTGGAGTGTCGCTCCTGAAATAGCGGCGGAGGCACCTCAGGTCGCCCACGACGTTGTCGAGCCTGTCGCCCCAGGCGGGCCATCGGAGCAGCCGTCGGATACTGACTGTGATGAGACGGGCGAYGATGCGTGCGAGGAAGACGAAGAGGAGGCGCAATCCCCAAACCGGGCTCCTCGCGTCACCGGTCCGGTTTACCTGATGGATGTGTCAGGATGCGCAATCCTGACGATTGCACTCTCAGACTTGCTCGCCAACGCAGTCGATCCCGACGGCGATGCGCTTACTGTCAGGAATCTGAGCGTTTCGTCCGGAACCATCGTCCAATCCCAGGGAGGGTGGCTGTTCCAAGGATCACCGCATTTGCTTGGCGATGTCACTATTTCATACGAGATAAGCGATGGGCATCGTGCGGTGGGCCAGAGCGCCCATTTCTCCGTCGTCAAATCCTTCGTCGAAGGCGGCAATGGCGACGATAGCCTGCTTGGCACGATGTGCGCGGACGACATCGACGCTGGCGATGGCAACGACAACATTGATGGGCGTGCCGGTGATGACACGATCTTTGGCGGGCGTGGCGACGACCATGTGATGGCCGGTAGCGGCGACGATACCGTTTTTGGCGATGTGGGTTGCGACATCATTTTCGGAGGTGCTGGAAACGACCACCTCTCGGGCGGTGCCGGCAACGACCGGCTGTTTGGCGAAGACGGCAACGATATCCTGTTTGGAGATGCAGGACACGATTATCTGAGCGGCGGCAGCGGTGACGATCTGCTTCTTGGCGGCGCTGGAGACGACGTGCTGTCCGACGGTACTGGCCAGGATACCTTGCGTGGCGATTCCGGCAACGACATCGTGGTCGCAGCACTCGATGGCGAGGACGACTACTTCAATGGAGGCGATGGCCACGACACTCTCGACTATTCGAATTCATCCTCAGGGATAAACGTCGATCTGGTTACTGGCATTGCCAGTGGCGTCGAAATTGGCAACGACACGATTTCAGGCTTTGAGGTTGTCGTTGGCGGCACGGGGAACGATTACTTCATCGCCGGGACGGTGCAAGTAACGTTAGCCGGTGGGGCCGGAGCCAATACGTTCGAATTCAAGGGTGGCGAAACGACCGACTACCAAGCCGCTTCCGAGCAGACATCCGTTTTCCACGAGATCCTCGATTTCAAGGTCGGCGATCGCATCCGAATGTCCAAATACGATCTTTTCGAGCACGTGCTCGATGAGATTGGTGAGCGCTTCGAGGATATTTACGGCGACGAGGTCGAAGATAACGACATCGCGATCCGCTACCGACACGATCGTAGCGACGAGATCGACCGCACGATCATAGAGGCCGACTTCAACAAGGACAACTTCTACGAGACGACCGTTCACATTCAAGGACACCATGTCCTTGTCGTCGTCGAACATGTGTGACGCGGCACAGCGCCCGAAGGAGAGCAGTACATGAGCAGAAATGGGGACAGCAAACACGTGCGCGAAATCAACGCATTTGGAATCGGTCCACGCGTCGTCGCCGGGTTCGCGCTTGGCTTTTTGCTTGTAGGTGGGGCCGGTGGATGGGCCGCGACCGCCCAACTAACTGGTGCCGTGATCGCTCAGGGTTCAGTGACCGTCGAACAGAACCTGAAGTCGATACAGCACCGCGATGGCGGCATCATCTCAGACATAACCGTCCGGGAGGGAGATTTTGTGCGCGCCGGTCAAGTGTTGATCAGACTTGAGGACGCGCAGACCAAGGCTGAGTTATCGATTGTTCAAGCACAACTGACCGAGCTTGCGGTTCGCAAGGCTCGCCTGCTTGCTGAGCGCGATGGGCTCACCGAAATTGATTTCCCGCAAGAGCAAGGTTCTGGAACAGCGCACTTGGCCGCCCTCGCAATTGGCGAAGCCCGGTTGTTTGCCGGCAATCATACAAACCGCGAAAGCCAAAAGAACCAGCTCGAATTGAGCATTGAGCAGGTTGGCGAGGAAATAAAGGGCCTCGAAGCTCAGCGGCATTCGAAAGACAGTGAGATTGCCCTGATCGAGACGGAATATGCCAAGATTAAGGGGCTCGTCGATATGAGGGTGATCGAGGGCGCGCGCATCTACAACGCGGACCGTGAAAAKGCGCGCCTCAGTGGGGAGCGCGGTGAAATTGATGCCGCGATCGCGCGGGCCAGAACACGGATAAGCGAGATTCGCCTGCAGGTTATCGCTATCGACGAAAACAGTAGCACTGAGGCTCAGCGCGAACTGAGCCTCGTGGACACCAGAATTTCTGAGCTGAATGAACGTAAAACTGCAATCGAAGATCGCTTGTCGCGCACCGACATTCGCGCACCGATCTCCGGAACGATCAACGAATTGAATGTGGACACGATCGGCGGTGTCATCTCCCCTGCCGCAGTGCTTGTTACTGTGGTGCCTCAGGACGCAGAGCTCAAGATTGAAGTCAGGTTAACTCCTGCGAGCATCGACCAGGTGGCAGTTGGCCAACTGGCGCGCCTGCGTTTCCCAGCATTCAACCAGAGGACAACACCGGAACTGATGGGAGAAGTCGTCCACGTCTCGCCGGCAACGTCCCGCGATGCCACCACAGGCGAGACATTTTATCTTGGCGATGTGCAAATTCACCCAACGGAACTCGCCAAACTCGGCGACGAAGCGCTTCGTCCTGGAATGCCGGTCGAGGTCTATGTTTCCACCGAGGCGCGGACTGCCATCTCGTATCTGGCAAAACCCCTGAGTGATCAGT
>NZ_JBFUKO010000066.1:0-16203 GCF_056400805.1 Aminobacter sp. P4_H6_2 | reverse complement strand
GGCGAAGCCGATGCGAGGCCGGAAGGCCTTGCAGCGGCTGAGGGACAGACGGAAAAACCCGAGAAAGCCTGATCGGCAACGGCAGGCACTTGGCGCACAGACCGGCAAAACCGGGTTTCTTGAACCTGAAAGCGCGATGGTCTAGACGGCGGCAAGAAAATTTCTCGCCAGAACCGGGTTCCCCCGGAGAAACGACGGCCAATGGATCGCATCAGAATTGTCGGCGGCAACGAGCTGACCGGAATCATCCCGATCTCGGGCGCGAAGAATGCTGCCCTTCCCCTGATGATCGCCTCGCTGCTCACCGACGATACGCTGACGCTCGAAAACGTGCCGCATCTGGCCGATGTCGAGCAGCTGATCCGCATTCTCGGCAATCATGGCGTCGACTATTCCGTCTCGGGGCGCCGCGAGCGCCAGGGCGAAGGTTATTCGCGCACCATCTCGTTCACCGCCCGCAACATCGTCGACACGACAGCTCCTTATGAGCTGGTCTCCAAGATGCGCGCCAGCTTCTGGGTCATCGGGCCGCTGCTTGCCCGCATGGGCGAAGCCAAGGTGTCGCTGCCGGGCGGTTGCGCCATCGGCACGCGGCCGGTCGACCTGTTCATCGACGGCCTGCAGGCGCTCGGCGCCAAGATCGAGGTCGAAAACGGCTACATCCTGGCTTCCGCCAAGAACCGCCTCACTGGCAATCGTTACACCTTCCCCAAGATTTCGGTCGGCGCCACCCATGTGCTGATGATGGCGGCAACGCTTGCGCGTGGCGAAACAGTGCTCGAAAACGCTGCCCGTGAGCCCGAAGTCGTCAATCTCGCCGAGTGCCTCAACGCCATGGGTGCCAAGATATCAGGCGCGGGCACCTCGACCATCACCATCGAAGGCGTCGATTCGCTGTCGGGCGCGCGCCACCGCGTCATCCCCGACCGCATCGAGACCGGAACCTATGCCATGGCGGTCGCCATGACCGGCGGCGACGTTCTGCTCGAAGGTGCGCGTGCCGACCTTTTGCAGGGCGCGCTCGACGTGATCTCCCAGACCGGTGCCGAGATCATCGAGACCAATTCCGGCATCCGCGTGCTGCGCAACGGCTCGGGCATCTCGCCGGTCGACGTCACCACCGAGCCATTCCCAGGCTTCCCGACCGATCTTCAGGCGCAATTCATGGGCCTGATGACGATGTCGAAAGGCAAGTCGAAGATCACCGAGACGATCTTCGAAAACCGCTTCATGCATGTGCAGGAGCTCGCCCGCCTTGGCGCCCACATCACGCTTTCTGGCCAGACGGCGATCGTCGAAGGCGTTTCCAAGCTCAAGGGCGCGCCGGTGATGGCGACTGACCTGCGCGCTTCGGTGTCGCTGGTCATCGCCGGCCTTGCCGCCGAAGGCGAAACGACGGTCAACCGCGTCTACCATCTCGACCGCGGCTTCGAGCGGCTCGAAGAAAAGCTGTCGCGCTGCGGTGCGGTGATCGAGCGCATCAGCGGGTGATTTTAAGGCAGTAGGGCAATAGGGCAGTAAGGCAGTCGGTTCTGACCGCCCTATTCCCATACTGCCCTACTGCCATACTGCCTTCCCTTTGGCACCAAGACCGCCTAACAAAGCCGGAAGCATCACCTTCCCGCACAGGCAGCCGACCGGACATGAATCAGCTCAAGCTAGTCGCCCTCGACGAAGAAGATCTGGAGATCGTCTCGGCTCATGTACAGGATGCGGTGATCAAGGTCGGCGACCTCGCTTTCGATGCACCCGCCAAGCGCTTTGCGATGGCGATGAACCGCTTCGCCTGGGAAACCAAGAAGGGTTTCTTCCGCCCGAAATATGAGCGCCGGCGCTCGATCTTGCATTTCGACCGCGTGCTGTCGGTCAAGATGTTCGGCATTTCGCGTACCAAGACCGACGAAGTGCTGGAACTTCTGGCGATCGGTTTTGCGCAGGACGAGGGTCCTGCCGGAACAATCGAGCTGTTGTTTTCCGGCGATGCCGCAATCCGGCTCGAGGTCGAGGTGATCGAAGCCAGATTGACCGACACCGGCGCTGCCTGGCAGGCCTCCTCCCGCCCCATTCACAAGACCTGAGCATTTTTCCATGGCCATCACGCTTAGCCAATCCGACGCCGGTTTCGAGAAGCGCTTCGCCGCCTTCCTGACCACCAAGCGCGAGGTGTCGCCCGACGTCGACGCCACTGTGCGCGCCATCATCGACGACGTGCGCAGCCGTGGCGACGCGGCCCTAATCGACTACACCAAGAAATTCGACCGCGCCGACCTCACCACACTCGGCATCGCCGTGACGCGCGCGGATATCGATCAGGCCTATGTCGACGCCGACCCCGAGATTGTCGAGGCGCTGCGCTTTGCCCGCGACCGTATCCGCTCGCACCATGCCCGCCAGATGCCCAAGGACGACCGCTACGTCGATTCGATCGGCGTCGAGCTCGGTTCGCGCTGGACTGCCGTCGAGGCCGTCGGGCTGTATGTTCCCGGCGGCACGGCGAGCTATCCGAGTTCGGTGCTGATGAACGCCGTGCCGGCCCAGGTCGCCGGCGTCGAGCGCATCGTCATCGTGGTGCCCGCCACCGGCGGCGTCATCAATCCGCTGGTGCTGGTCGCAGCCGATCTCGCCGGCGTGTCCGAAATCTACCGCGTCGGCGGCGCCCAGGCGATTGCCGCCCTTGCCTATGGCACCGAAACCATCCGCCCCGTCGCCAAGATCGTCGGCCCCGGCAACGCCTATGTGGCGGCTGCCAAGCGCCAGGTGTTCGGCACCGTCGGCATCGACATGATCGCCGGCCCCTCGGAAGTGCTGATCGTCGCCGACAGCGACAACGATCCCGATTGGCTTGCCGCCGATCTGCTGGCCCAGGCCGAACATGACGTATCGGCGCAGTCGATCCTGATCACCAACGATGCCGCCTTCGGCAAATCGGTGGAAGAAGCTGTCGAGCGCCAGATCAAGCTCCTGCCCCGCGCCGAGACGGCCGCGGCCAGTTGGCGCGACTTTGGCGCGGTGATCCTGGTCAGCGACTTTGAGGCAGCAATCCCGCTGATCGACCGAATCGCTGCCGAACATCTCGAACTTGCCACCGCCGAGCCGGAAGCGCTGCTTGAACGCGTCCGCAACGCGGGCTCGATCTTCGTTGGCAAGCATACGCCCGAGGTTATCGGCGACTATGTCGGCGGTCCGAACCATGTGCTGCCCACGGCGCGCTCGGCACGCTTTTCCTCGGGCCTGACAGTGCTCGATTTCGTCAAGCGCAGCTCCATCCTGAAGCTCGGCCCCGAACAGTTGCGGGCGCTGGCGCCTGCGGCGATCGCATTGGCCAAGGCCGAAGGACTCGACGCCCATGCGCGCTCCGTCGCCATCAGATTGAACATGTAGGCGGCGATGTCCGACAAAGGCCACGCACGCTCCCGCCTGGTCGACGTCGAACTCGACGAATCGATCGGCCGTTCGACGCCCGACGTGGAGCACGAGCGCGCGGTCGCGATCTTCGACCTGATCGAGGAAAACAGCTTCCATCCGATCAATGACGACGGCCATGGGCCCTACCGGCTCAAGCTGTCGCTGGTCGACGCCAGGCTGGTCTTCGCCATCTCGCGCGAGCATGGCGAAGCGGTTGTCACCCACATCCTGTCGCTGACGCCGTTCCGTCGCATCGTGAAGGACTACTTCATGATCTGTGAAAGCTACTATGAAGCGATCCGCTCTTCGACGCCCAGCCAGATCGAGGCGATCGACATGGGCAGGCGCGGCCTGCACAATGAGGGATCGCAAACGCTGCTCGACCGCCTCTCCGGCAAGATCGAGATCGACTTCGACACGGCCCGTCGCCTCTTCACGCTGATCTGCGTGCTTCACTGGCGCGGATGACATATGGCGGCAAACGGCACCTCTCCGCGCTCTATCTTGTTCATGTGTCGAATGAATTCGGTCCGCTCGCCGATGGCCGAAGCGATTGCCCGCCATCATTTGCCGCCTTCGATCTTCGTCGCTTCGGCTGGCGTGCGCGCCGGCGACCGCGACCCGTTCGTCGATGCCGTGCTTGCCGAAGAAGGCATGGGGTTCAAAGAACACCAGCCACGCACCCTCGATGATCTCGAAGACGACTATTTCGACCTGATCGTCACGCTGGCGCCCGAAGCGCATCACGCAGCGCTCGAATTCACCCGTTCAATGGCAATCGACGTCGAATACTGGCCGACACCCGACCCAACCGCGGTGACGGGCACGCGCGACCAGATCATGAACGCCTATCGCGATGTCCGTGAGCGGCTGAAAGTCAGAATGGGCGAAAGATTCGCGCAAAAGGCAGCAGAAAACGACGCCGATTAAGCGTGTTCACAAAGCGCGGATTATCATATAGGTTCCGCGAAAATTCCGGCCAGATCGCCGGGAAAAGCCATCCAAACCAAAGGTACCGAATGCCGAAGGAAGAAGTCCTCGAGTTTCCGGGCGTTGTTACGGAATTGTTGCCGAATGCGATGTTCCGGGTCAAGCTCGAAAACGAACACGAAATCATCGCCCACACCGCCGGTCGCATGCGCAAGAATCGCATCCGCGTTCTCACCGGCGACAAGGTCCTCGTCGAAATGACGCCCTACGACCTGACCAAGGGCCGTATCACCTACCGCTTCAAGTAAGCCGCCACAGCCCAAGGGCAGTCGGCCGGCCTCAGCCTACAGGATCTTGGATTGAGCGATCTGCAAAAGCTTGTGCTTGCCTCGGGTTCGCCGCGCCGCGTCGAATTGTTGCAGCAGGCGGGCATCGAGCCGGACCGGCTGTTTCCAGCCGACGTCGATGAGCGCCCGATGCGGGCCGAGCACCCGCGCTCGCTGGCAAAGCGCCTGTCGGTGACCAAGGCGCAGAAGGCACATGACGTCCTGTCCAAGGAAGCGGAGCCGGCTTCCGGCTTCATCCTTGCTGCCGATACAGTAGTGGCCGTAGGTCGCCGCATCCTGCCCAAGGCGGAGACATCGGACGAAGCGCTGCATTGTCTGCAACTGCTTTCGGGCCGCTCGCACCGAGTCTATACCGGCCTTGCGCTGGTGACGCCCGCCGGCAAGCTGCGGCAGCGGCTGGTCGAAACGCGCGTGCGCTTCAAGCGCCTGTCGAAGCAGGACATGGAAAACTACCTCGCCTCGGGCGAATGGCGCGGCAAGGCTGGCGGCTATGGCATCCAGGGCCTCGCCGGCACCTTCGTGGTCAAGCTCGTCGGCTCCTACACCAATGTGGTCGGCCTGCCGCTCTACGAGACAACCTCGCTGCTCTCAGGCGAAGGTTACCAGGTCCAGCTCAACTGGCAGGCTGGTGCCCGCATATGACCGACAAGCCCAACGACATCGTCACGCCGCTGCGCGCCAAGATCGCCTGCCCCGAATGTGGCAAGCCCTCGGCGCGCGACAGCTACCCGTTTTGCTCGCCGCGCTGCAAGGCAGTCGACCTCAATCGCTGGCTCTCGGGCAGCTACGCCATTCCCGTCCGCGACGACGAGGAAGAAGATTCAACCAGCAGCAGCGAAGCCGGCGAACGAGGCTGAGGTGCTGTCTGAGCTTCCGCAACGGCCTGTGATTTCTTTCTGGAAAAAGACATCGTAGGCGCTGGACAGGGGCAAATCTCGTGTTATAACCCACCCGCTTTCAGGGGTGCAGCGCACCACTCGAAGCGTCCGGATCAAGGCTTTTGGCGTGATCCTGGAAGTAGGCCCAGATAGCTCAGTTGGTAGAGCAGCGGATTGAAAATCCGCGTGTCCGTGGTTCGAATCCGCGTCTGGGCACCACTTATTTTCCCAAGCAAATCAGCCACATAGACCATTCCGAGCTTCGCAGATTTGCCGGTCTCATGTCGCGTCATGTTGCAACTGGCAATCCTTGGTTTTCAAGGGTTTTCACTCACCATCGGCACGTCGACGCGACATGAACGCGACATGGATTGCCCCCGATGCGTCTTGCATTCCTGCCTTGAACAGCATTGTCTCCTCCTAGTCTTTTCGTTCCGGGGGGAGCAATGCATTCGATCTGGCAAATGATTCGCGTGTGCTACCTCGCAGCGTTCGCGCCCGACCGTTTTCACAAGGCTGACCTTCTCGACGAAGCAGAACGAAGCCAGCATCCTGCAAGCGCCGAACCGCCCATGCAGGTTGCCGAGTTCAAAAAGAAGCAGCTCGCCATCCTGCGATCTGGCTGGATCACATCGCTCGGATTGATGACCTACGCTGCGGTTGTCGGTCTGCTTTTGGGCCGAATAGCCCTCAAGGAGGTTGGCGAGAGACCAGGGATAGCTATGCTTGTCGGGGTCTGCGGCGGCGTTCTGTTGCTTTGGAGTGCGATAGCGCTACGAGGTTGGGAAATCCAAACGACGGACGGCGAAACGCTGACAGAAAAAGTCAATGTTTGGGTTGTGAGGGCAGCTTGCATCTTTGGTACGACGCTGGCTGTCATCTCCGTCAGTTGGGACGCCAGCTTTTAGCCGATTGACCCCCAGCGTATTTCTGGCACCTTCGCCGGCAGCGGGGGAACGATGGCCGACTATCGAGAGATTTCTCAGACGTACGCTCACGAGGCGATCAAGACGTGTCTGGCGCTAAACTCGGGTGCCGTGGGCATCTTGCTGACACAGGCAGGCGAGCTGCGCGGGCAAGGGCTTGCCGATGATGTGAGCTGGGCTTCGCTATTTTGGACCATAGGAGCCACTTTGGCAGCGTCCTGCTGGTTCCTTGGCTTCCTCTCGGCCCGTTACGTCGACAAAAGTGAAAGGGAAGCCGACCGAAATGGCAATCTCAACGTGGCTAATCGCTTTCAAGGGATTGGTCTTTGGGTCCTGGCGCTTTCCTTGGCCTTGTTCTTGATAGGCGCGATCTTCATCGCCTTGGCTTTGGGCGTTGAATTTCCTGCCACTGCTGTAGGATAGACGCCATGCGTAAAACTATCGCTTTGTTCGCCGTTCTTGCTGTTGCCGGCTGCACGTCGTCGGAACCTCCTCCCGTGCCGGCAGGCGGGTATTCGTTGATGGCTGCTGCCGAAGCCTCCGGGGAAGTTGCATACAAGCTCATGGAACGGGGTTTCCCTACACTACAGGCTTGCGAGCAGCGCATGCATGCTCTTGAGAACAGCCACGACATCGTGCTTCGGTGCATTGCTTCCAGCGAAGCGCATTAGGTCGTTTCCCAAGTCTTTCAGCGGGGAGATACGGCCGAAACCTCAGAGGGCTTTTCATCGGGCATCAGGCGGAGGCTTGAAGGGGACACCAGAAGCACCGCGATAAGGCCGATAGCGACGGCCAAGGCGATAACGGATAGGGTTTTCGTCATCCGGGATAAATGGGTGCTGGGCGCGCGAGGGGCAACAAGGTTTTCCACCAAGCGCCCTGCTTGACCCCCAGCGAATTTCTGGCAGGTTGCCGATTGGGGGGACATTGTCATGGAACTAGTAATATTCTGGATCATCTGCGGAGTGATCACTGGCATCATTGCCAGCGCTAAGGGGCGCAGCGGGTTCGGTTGGTTTTTGCTCGGCTGCATCCTTGGTATCTTTGGAGTGATCTTGATCGCCTGCTTGCCATCACTGAAGACGCAGCCGGTACAAGTCATCACGCATAGCTTCTCCACTCCTCCTCCTTTCGGGCCAGATCAGCAAACGCGACGGGTCAAGGTCTGCCCTGATTGCGCTGAGGAAGTCCAAGCGGACGCGCGGTTGTGCAAACACTGTCGGCACGAGTTTTCGCCGGTGCGGGTCTAGGCCGGATTGGGGAAGCCGAAGGCTCAATAAGCATGGAAGAAACCAACAGCATTTGGACCACGAAAGAAATCGTGGGTGCGATTTTAGCAACGGGGATAGTTTCAGCCATCGCCAATTGGGGGACCGGCCTAGTTAAAGGCTGGTACGGGCAAAGGCAGGCATTTCGCTATGGTGCGATGAGATCAGCCGTCGCCCTTGAACGATATGCTGTTGAATGTTGGCATATGCTCATAATGGGAGACGGAGAGTTTGAACGTCACCGCGAGATTTCGTCGAGGCATTTGCCTGCAATTCCAGACTTACCTGGCGACATCGACTGGAAGTCTCTGGATGGCGCCCTTGCTGATGATATTCTCTCGTTTTCGAATATCACCCGGGTATCCGAATCGCTCGCTAACTACGCGGAAGCCTGGGAGCAGAACCCTTACGACTATCATTCAGCAGCTAAAGAGCGCGGCCTTGCGGCGTTGAAGCTCGCCGGGCGGATCCGTAAAGTGTCAGGGATGAAGTCGCACGATGGTTTTGATCGCCTATGGGAAGCCTTCACCAAATAGCTGCGCCTAAGCCGCCTGCCGGTAATCGGTTGTCACACTCCCTGGCACCGGATGAGACAGGCGAAGCGCCAGCAGGCGGCTTGCACGGTCGTAAATATTCCAGACCAGAATAATTCGGAAGGGAACGAGGTTAGACCGTCGCAAGGCTTCACGCGCCCGGACGGCTTCAAGTACGATTGGCGCAAGGGCCGCTACTTGCGAAAAATCGCGCCCTGCAATTGATGGAGGGTGTCATGTCCAACACAGGCCACGTTCTGCCCGAGCAGAAGATGCCGAAGCTGATTGTCGTGGCGGCGTTCAACCGAGATGCCGAGGGCGACCTTCAGCCTGCGTTCGACCCCCGACAGATGCAGAGCGAAGAAGCCGCCGTGCGCTTGGCCAAGATGGTCGAAAGCGAACATGCTGGCGTCATCGCCTGGTCTCGCGATGCAAATCCTGCGATTGGCGAATATGGCGAGCCGAAGATCCTTTACCAGCACGGCGAAGTGCCGGACATGGACTGACGCTGCGGCGCTATAGAACTCTGCAACGGACGCACCCCCGATAAATCATCGCCTACGAATTTCATTCTGAAAGAGATCAAAATGCGGAAATTCTTTATTGAACCCACAGCCAAGCGCCTGATGGTCGCCATTGCCGTGTTCACTTCGCTGCCACTGCAATCACATGCACAAGAGAGCGTCAAATTCTTGGAGTTACTCGATAGCGCGCGGCAGCGTGCGATTCCGGTCGCACTCTATGACCCCGGATCCAGTAAAGGTGCGAAGCCGCTTGTAATCATTTCGCATGGTTATGAGGGGAAGAATACGGCTTACTCATTTATCGCAACGGCCCTTGCTGCCGAAGGATATGTGGTGGCGTCGATCCAGCAGGAGCTCCCCGGTGATCCCCCATTGGCAATGGACGGCGTCCTGACCGTTTCTCGGCGCCCGAACTGGCAGAATGGCGCCGAGAACATCCGCTTTGTGATTGGGGAATTGCGACAGAAAGGCATCGCCACAAGCGACGAAGGCGCGATTGTTATCGGCCACTCAAATGGCGGCGATTTATCAATGCTCTTTGCAACGGAGCACCCAGAACTTACCCGCGCCGTTTTGTCGTTGGACAACCGTCGCATGCCGCTACCTAGGACGGCAAAGCCTCGCGTCTGTTCCATACGTTCAAGTGATCAGCAGCCCGACGAGGGCGTTCTACCTGAAGCGAAACAGCAGCTTGATTTTCAGATGATCATTGGTGGCGTCCCTGGACTCGAACACAATCAGATGTGGGACGGAGCCACTGACGATCAAAAATCAAAGATGCTTTCTTTGATTTCTGAATGCTTGAAAGGTATCTAGGGCTATGTCCGGTGTGAAGTTGATGCCAGAACGACCGTCCGCAAGCGCGCGGTCCCTGTCACGCCGGTCTTGCGCGTCATGGCCAAGCACCTGAAGGGTGAGGATAAGCTGCGCTATGCCACCGTGACGGAGGTGTTGGTGCCGTGATCGCAGAAACGGCCTGCCGAGTTCATGTTCGGCAGGCCGTTCCGGCACAACTCTGGTTGCATCATCATCACTGTGCGCTGATAGGTTGCCAYGGTTGCCAGGGAACTTAAAGGCCTGCCAGCCCGCCAGCCGACAGGCCCCATTTTGAAGCGCGTCAGAGGAGGCAAACACGCTTCACGGACAACGAAGACCCACCCTTGCGGCGTGATGGATCTCTTCGATATGAGCGTAGCTGAAAGGTTAAGACTGCGCTCATTCGTCTCCGCTCGATCAAACGAGGTGCACCCGGATCGGGTTCCCCCTAAAAGCAGAAAAAGCCCCGCCACCTTTAGGCAGCGGGGCCTCTTGATTGGTCAGGCTTAAGGACGCGGTACTGGATACATGACCGCTAAGCCATGGTCGCTCGGCTTGGTTAACCGCCGGTAAAAGCCTCGGCATCGTCAATCCATTGATCTAATTGCTAGTGGTCGGATGGCAGGGCAAGATTGCCGTGGGTTGGCGGGGTAGAGTGCCGGCGCGACGCCTTACATCCTACAAGAGAGCATTGCGTCGGTATCCCCCGCCCCCCAAAGCACACATAAATGCCGTGCGCGGTGCAACTTGCCTGCTTGGATGCAACATCCGAGCAGGCATTTGTTTGAGTCGTGCAGGGCGCCAAAACGCGAAAAAGCCCGCTACCTTTCGGCAGCAGGGCAAAGGATGGGAGAGATCAACCAGGTCAGGCTAACATGATTCCCTGATGTAACGGAAAACGGTCAGGGTGGCGGTCGACCTGTGACCGCGTACCATGCTGCAGCGGCACCGGCGGCGGCCGACAACAACGCCTTGCCGACCGACCACAAGCCCCGGCCCATAGAYCCSGCAAACACCACKCGATCGCGCACCTGGGCATACTCGGCTGTMGTTGGTTTGATCGCSTCGACGGACTTCTCCAAACCGTCCAGCCGATGCTTRATCCCCATCACTTCGAGGCGAAGATCCTCTTGCGCCTGATAGCCTCGCCGTCGGCTCTCGGCGGCTTCCTTGCCTTGCTCGGTCAGCATCGTCAGCGAGGCGACGACGGCCTTAAACTGCTCTTCCAATCTGATTTGCCGCTCCCCGATGGTTTCGCGCGTCATTGCCGGCTTTCCTTYCCATGGCGAGCGCACTCGCTCTTGGTCCATACGCCGCCCGCGCAAAGACCCGCCGCCGTCTCGTTGATGCCCGCCTGGTCGGCTGGCGTCTTGCCTCGCGCGCCGATCAGCGAGGTACCGACCACAGCGCGCAGCCCGTTAGTGCTGGCAGGTGCCGGTTTCGAAGTCGAACAGCCCGCCAACGCCAGTGCAGCGGCGAAGCTCAGGCGGGTAGAGATCAGGCCGCAGAACGCTGCGGCCTATGCCGGTCGCACGCTCGACCGCCAGAACCCGGTTTGCCGGGACAGTCTTCCACTGGCTGATCGCCTGTGGCGTCACCCCTATGCGTCGGGCAAGCTCCTTCGAAGCGCCTACCGCCTTCTTAGCTCTTTCAAGTGGCGTCATCATCCTCATCCGATTGGCTGATAAGGATGATATTAAAGCAGCGCTTAACCTTAAAATCAAGCTACGCTTCATTGTTTGGCTAAAGCATGCCTTTATTATCGCCTAGAAACCTGGAGACAGTGAGATGGCCGACACGATCGGGGCGCAAATCCGGAAAGCGCGCAAAGCTTCGGGCAAAACCCAGCAGGAAGTAGCCGACCACCTAAAGGTTAGCGTCCAGGCCGTTTCCCAATGGGAGACCGATAAAACCACGCCAAGCACTCGAAATCTCCTGGATCTATCCAAGTATATGAGCCTGGATCTAGAGGCGCCCATTACCAGAACCATCAGTGACTCCTTGTTTGAGCTGGACGATGTGCCGGTCAGGGCACCGATAGTTGAATGGAAGTCTCCGGAAGACTGGCTCAACCTACCAAACCCGGAAGACTGGTTTTCGTCACCTCTGGCACCTTCAAAATTTCTTCAGATCACATGGAAGCCAGTTGGTGACGTATTCGCTTTAGTCTGCCGATCTGGCTTCATGACGCCGACTTTCAAAACCGGCGATATCGTGGTCATCGACACAGGGAGAGCCCCCGAGAAGGGAGACTACGTTGTCGCTCAAATGGATAAGACTACGGAGGTTTTCCTCGCGTCCTACCGCCTGATTGGCCGAGATGAGCACCGCGCCCCCATCTTTGAACTACACTTCGACTCAGGTGCCCGCTCACCCAGAAGGGTCGACGCCGACAATCCTGGTCAAGTGATAGGCACCGTGCGAGAGCATCGCCGGTTCTTTCGCATGGATTAATAATCAAGCAACGCTTGACACCTAAAATCAAGTATGGCTTGATACGCCTCGTTAACCAACGAGGCACGCATGCTCGCACCCGCAAACACACAGACTGGCCATGAGCTTTCGAGCAAGGACATTGCCGAGGCCACAGGCAAAGGGCACAAGACCGTTCTCCGCGACATCCGGAAGATGCTCGCTGACCTCTATGGCGAAGATGGTACAGATTTGTACCATCCGGGCATCCGGATCGAGCGGGATATCCGCGACTACATTTCCCTCATTTGGCTTGATCGCGAGCACGCGATGACGCTCGCCACCGGATATGACGTGAAACTCCGCAAGCGGGTGGTCGACAAGCTCGCAGAGCTCGACGGAACTCCAGCCCGCCTGCCCACCACTGCCGAGGCCTTCGCCAACGTCTTCCAGATGGTGGCGGATCAGGAGCGCCGAGGGGCCGAGCAAGATCGGCAGCTCAGAGCGATCAGTGCCGATATCCAGCTGATCAAGGACACGGCCCCCCTCACCGCAAAACCGCAGAACGCTGAATCGCTGTCAGAGGTCAGGAAGCGGACCAATCGGCGATATGGGTTGCCGCAACGCATTATCGACGCGGTGATGGGCGACCTGCCCTACAGCCCGCGCCCGTTTCAGATGGTCAAGAACAGCCACGAGAACGCAAAGGGCAGCAGCTATGCGGTCTGGCGCATCATCGATGTGACCAAGCTTTTCGCCCGCTTCGTCGGCGAATGCACGATGGTCACTGCGACGCAGGCAATCCATCCAGACATCGAGAGCCGGTTCAAGCTGACCGGAAAGGCAGGTGTATGATGATCCGCCTTGCCAATGATGACCGTCGCGGAGACGTCGCGAGACATATCGACACGAGCGATTTGCTCGAGGCCCTGGCAATTTGCGGCATCGTGTATCGCCAGTGGCGGGACAGCAACGACTACATCTATCAGACCGATCCTGCTTCACCGCGCTATCTGATGCAAGCATCAGATGGGAACTACGTCGAAGTTGGAGGATTTCTGCCGGAACCGCAGACCAGTTTTAACGGCAAGCCGATGCCGATCAGCAGATTGGCCGCGCTCGCAATAGGGATAGAGCGGCCGACCACTCCCTTGATGTGGGCATTGTGGCGGGGCGGGATCGATATCGATGGTGAAGACGTACCAACGACTGTCAGCGATTTCGCAGAATGCCTTGTCGAATACGTCGCGATCGAGCGTGACGAGAGAAACCTGAAGTAGACCAACGCGTAGCCCGCCGCGGCTGACGCGGCACCCTGAACAATCTGGAGACTACCAATGCCGAACCCTGTTCAGGCTGCCGCCGAAGGCATGCCCGAAATCAACCGCCGTCGCCTACTGCTCGGGCTTGCCTCTGCCTCCACTGCTGCCGCAGTCGGCGCGATGCCTGCGCCTGCACTTGCAAGCCCCGCGATTGCGGAGAACCCGCGATTGCTGGAACTGGCATCCAAACTTCCTGCACTGGTCTCTGCACACAACGAAGCTCAGCAGGCTCAGGATGCTGTCGAGGCGAAGTGGAACGCTGTCTGGCCATGGGCCCCTGACGAACTGACTGCGCTTGGAACTGCGCATCCCTGGGAAGGTAAGCAGCCCGGCGAGCCGGAAATGCGGGTGATGGGCGGTTATCTGTGGCGCAAGGGGGACGCCTTTCCTCGCCGCATCGTTGTGACGACGCGGAAGCTGTGGGGGGAATTCAACCTCGTCCGGTATCATTTGGGCGTCCTCCGCAAAGGCAAGCAGAAGAAGAGCGGCGGCAAAACCGAAGCCGCGTGGCGTGATGAACTCGCGCGGCTGGAGCGACAGCACGGCATCGCCGAGACCTACGAAAAGGAGTGCGCTCGGCTTAAAGGGCCAGCGACGGCCGAATACGAGACAAAATGGACGGTTACGCACAGGTTCCGCGATGAAATGGAAGACCTCATCGCGGCGATGATGAATGAACCCGATCTCACCATGGAGGGGCTGCTTATCAAGGCCCAGGCGCTGGCCGCGTGGGACAAAAGCGGCAAGGGAATGGCCAAACTCGCCATCCGCCACGCCATACAATGGCACGGGCAGATCGCTGCATCGATCCTGCGCCATGCGGAAGGCGGTGCAAGCTCATGAACGACCTGTTTCCAATCGACGTGCCAACCGACGCAATCTTTTCCGACGCTCTGCGGATCGACCCAGTCCTCGGCGACGGCATGTTCCCACGCTTGCGCGAAGGCTTCGATTTCGTGCTGGTCAAGCCGGTGCACGGTTATGTCGGGGAGGGTACTTACGTCTACCACAATGGCGTCGGTCCCGAGCTCGTCTGCGTCCAGAACATGATCGACCGGCTTCGGCTGTTCAAAGAGAACCAGCGCTATTCCGATCACTACTGCTCGAAAGAACAGTTCGACGACAGCGTGCTCGCCATCGTCGTTGCGGACATCAAAGTGCGTGACCATCGGTTCTTGGAGGGAGGGCGTCGCAATGGCTGACCTCCGAGAGATCGAAGTCCTGATCGCTGCACACGCCGCAACGTGGGTGACGCTGGACGCGGCCTGCGAGGCGACTGACAACGCATCCGGCAAGGATGCCAAGGCGACAGCCGAAGCGGCGCAGGCCATAACCAGCGAAGCCACATTCGATGCGATTTGGGCCATCATCGAGCATCCGTACTCTTCGCTTGATGGCCTGAAGCGCGGCATGGCCTACCTCGTCGAGCACCATCGCTCGACCGGCGACGGCAATCTTGGTCAGTGGCTGCTTGGCCTAGCCTGCCACATGGCCGGCGTATCCGAGGAGGAAGCGGCATGAGGCTGATCCGCTCCCTGCTGGCGCTCTATCACTCAAAGCGAGCCCTCGACCTGCAACGCCGGTCCGATTGGCATGCCGAGCGCTTCGGCGCACTGCGGACCACCTGTCGACCAGCCGCTGCGCCCATGTCTGCCGCCGAGCTTTTCCTTCTGGCATCGATCGTAGGTGTCGGCCTCGCCGGCATCTGGGTTGGCATCATCTGGAGGGCGGCATGAAAGCACGCCCCCTCCCCGACAGCCTGCCGCCGGTCGGCATCAGCCGCGAACAGGCTGCAGCCTTCATCGGCATCAGCTCAACCTTGTTCGATCGGCTGGTTCATGAAGGCATGATGCCGGACGGCAGGCAGATTTTCGGTCGTATTGTCTGGGACGTTCAAGAGGTGGCGGACGCCTTCCGGCGTTTACCACACCGCTCGGAGGCCGTTGACCTGAAGCCCGAAGGGAGCAATCCTTGGAACTGATGCCGAAGAAGCTTCCTAAAGGCGTAACCATTGACCGAGACAAGCGCAAAAACGTGCGCTTGTATTTCCGCGCGCCTGGCCGTTCGAAGGTACGGCTCACCGAGTCGCCGGGAACTAAAGAGTTCGAGGCCGAAGTGTCTTGTGCGCGGCTCGGCTTGCCATACCAGAAGGCCGGGGCCGAGACGGCTAAGGGGCCTGCCGGCGCAGCCGAAGGTTCGCTTCTATGGCTCATTCACCAATACAAAGCCCGCGCGAAGATCGCCGCCAGCGGCTTGGCAAGGCGCGCACGCCTGCTCGACGAAATTGCCTTGAGCAAGCACCGCGACAAGAAGCGCGGGTCCCTGCCCTTCGCGCTTATGGAGCGTAAGCACATCCTCGAAATTCGGGACACGCTCCGCTCGACCGCTGGTGCCCAAAACGACATCGTGAAAGTTCTGTCCGCGCTCTTCGGATGGGCGGTGGAGAACGACATTGCCAAGGTCAATCCGGCTCTGCGCATCAAGCGGCTGCATTCCGGCGACGGCTTCCACACTTGGACCAGAGAAGAGGTATTGCAGTACGAGCAGCGTCACCCCGTCGGCACTAAGGCCCGCCTTGCTCTTCATCTCGCGATGTTTACCGGCCTGCGTCTGTCCGACCTGGCTATCGTTGGGCGGCAGCATATCCGCGACGGGTGGTTGACCATTCGTCCAGGAAAGACTGCGAAATCTTCGGGCGTCGTGGTCGAGCTCCCGGTCATTGCGCCGCTGCGCGCCACACTGGACAGCAGCGAAACCGGCAACCTCACCTTCCTTGTCACCGAGTTCAACAAGCCGTTCACCGTCAACGGGCTTGGGAACAAGATGCGACAGTGGTGTGACG
>NZ_JBFUKO010000065.1:0-16208 GCF_056400805.1 Aminobacter sp. P4_H6_2 | reverse complement strand
GTTGAAGGTGGGGCGAATCCGCTCGGCCCACCTTCTCTGGCCAACATTCCGATCTTGACGCTTGAGTGCACCAGGGATCGAAACCGGCTGCACGGCCGCCAATGGTGCGGGCTTTATGCGCTACCGCTGAGGCCGCGCAGAGGGCAAAGGCGGGTGCGCCAAGACTACCTTCGTCCTCTTTCTCCTGCCGATGCTCTTGCGCCAAGAATTTGCGCAACGAGCCAAAATTGAGCTGCCGCCCCCTACAATGTTAGAATTTGCATTTGGTAGATTGCCATAAACCATCCTGAAAATCGTCTCTTCAAACCCTATGGTCGTCTGCTAGACTTGCTCGGCAAGCTCAGGCTGGGCGGGTGCTGCGAAGGGGATGTGGCAAGCGGGATCGACTATCGGCAAACACAGCTTTGATGCGGGTACTGTGCTGTCGCGTCGCTTTCTGAGGAGGAAAGGATGATGATTGAAGAGTGTGCGTTGGACACACACGAACGCTTTTCAAGCACGCCATCAAGTAGTGCGATTACCTCTGCTCCTGAATTGAAAATGGCCAAGCCGGCCAGCGTGCCGCTGCACGGGCTCGAATTTTCCACCTCAGACCTGCCTCTCAAGGACCAGTTTGCAAGCTGGCGCGACAATTTTGCGCCGATGCTGACGTTTGCCACCTCAGACAAGCCAGAGGCCGGCTTTGACGGCGAACAGACAATCTGGGACCTGGGAAGCTTGGCATTCTCCAGAATACGTACTGAAGCACTTCAGTTCGCCAGCCTACCTGGGCATGTCCGCCGCGATTCGCTCGATCACTGGATGATGACCCTTCTGCTTGATGGCCGCTCCAACACGGTTGGGCCGACAAGAGTGCTCGATTGCAACGCAGGCCTTGTGCAGATCCATCCGCTTGGCCGGCCTTTCGAAGGCGCCGTCAGCGACAGCGAGATGTTGATGCTGATCGTGCCGCGCGACTTCTGCCGCGATGCGGTTGGCACACTGGATGCCGCTGAATTCTCCGCACTCGACTCTGGAATGGGGCGGCTGTTCGCCGATTTCATGGTCGGATTGTCGACCAGCCTGCCGACGCTCAGTACGGAAGACCTGTCAGGGCTAGTCCCTGCCATGCGCGCGATGATCATTGCCTGCGTCGCGCCCACCGCCGACCATCTTGACGCTGCGCAAGACCCAATCGGAACGGTTCTCCTCGAACGGGCTCGCCGGTTCGTCTCGGCCAATCTGTACGATCCCGAGCTTGGCGCCGAAACGCTGAGGCGTGCGCTAGGCATTTCGCGCACTCGACTCTACCGCTTGTTCGAGCCCACCGGCGGTGTAATGAGCTACATCCAGCACCGGCGCCTGCTTGATGCCCATGCGGCGCTTGCCAATCAGAGCGACGGCCGCAGGATTCTCGAAATCGCCGAAGAGCGTGGCTTCAGCGACGGCGCCGACTTCAGCCGCGCCTTCAAACGCAAGTTCGGCTATAGCCCAAGCGACGTCAGGGCGCGCGGGCTGGGCGAGGGTGGGGTCAAGCCGCATCGCGAGATCGAGGCCGACGCGCCTTCCAAGCGCTGGGGCGCACTCCTGCGCAGGCTTCAAGGCTGACGTCACGCACGGCCTGGCTCGGCTGGCGAAGATCTACTCGCGAAACATATCCGACGACGTTGTGCCGCTCCGTATGCGATCCGTATGCGCCAGTGCTCCACATTGCCCGGCATCGTGAGGCAAGCAATCCGACCGCGTTCGAAGGTCGTGGCACCTGCACCCTCGCGGCCAATCGGTGTGGAGGCACAAGATGCAAACGCGTGTGGGATCAGGGTGGGGAGGCGACGCCTCATTCGCTCAAAAGGGGAGGGTTCTTGTTCTCATCGGCCAGCGGCATGGATTTCCCGGTAAAAAGCCGGGGCCGGCCGCCCGGTCCTTTCAGGAGGCCGGCCGATGAACGTCGACGCGCTCTTGTCGCCGGCAGCAGCGTCCGGCTTCGGCCTGGGGCTCATCTTTTCGCTTGGTCCCCAGAACCTCATGCTCATCCAGGCTGGTATGACGCGCAACCATCCCTTTGCGGTCGCCTCTACCGGCTACGCCTCGGAAATCGCGTTGGTGATCATGGGAATTGGTGGCCTTGGCACGCTGCTCCTGCATTATCCGACAGTTTCCGCAATCTTGCAGGCGGGCTGCGCCGGGTTTCTCACATGGTGGGGCGTGCGCGTCCTGCGCAAGGTCAGCCAGGCATCCAATACCGAGGCCTATACTGCAGACTGCAAATCCCGTTTTCGCGCGATCGGTTCGATGCTTGTTGTAACGTGGCTGAATCCACTGGTCTGGCTCGAGGCCATGTTTCTCGTCGGCGTCTTTTCGTCCAGCTATGGCAGCGAGGAACAGACCGGGTTTGCCATTGGCTTTCTCTCGGCTTCCGCCATCAAATTCTATGGCTGGAGCCTGGCGGGGTTTAGCCTGTCAAGCTGCTTTGACCGCCCGATCTACCGCAGGCGGATGGATGCGGTCGCGGGCCTGGTTCTGATCTCGGCAGCCATTCTGCTGGCTGGAAACATCTTGAACGGCCTAGAGCCATGATCACATCTCAGCGCAGATAAGGAGCGACCAGGGCGCGAATTTCCCCGGCCGCCGCCGCGTCTCCGGCGGAACGCAGAGCCCGCTCGTAGCGCGCATAATCGTCGATCGCGCCTTCGACGTCATCGCGCAAAAGTCGCTCCCTGACGAGTGCTTTGCAGATGGGGCTGGCGTCCGGATAAAGGTCCAAAGCTCGGAGATAGACCGACCGCGCCGTAGCGGGGTCCATCTGGTGGCCGATCCGCAAGGCAAGATCGACCAGCTCGCGACGCACTCTATCAGCGGCGGCGAGAGACCAGGAGCGGGTCCGTTCGTGAAGAAACAAGGGGCCGGGGAATGCCTGGAAGAGCGCCTCGGCGTCCGGGGGCAATCCGTCTGTCTTTCTGCTTGCTGTCGCGATAGCCTTGAGCCGAGCTTCCCAGTCGGCGAGGTCGACCCAAACCTTGTTTGACGCAAGGCGAAGCTTGCCTTCGCGCTGGACGATGAGATCGGTCCCTCCCAACAGCTTGCGCAGCCGGTGAAGCGCCTGTTCGCACGCCGCCCGCGCCTGATCGCCGTCAAGGTCAGGCCAAAGCCAGTCCTGAAGACTTTCGAGCGAGCACGTGTGGTCTTGCGAGATCGCCAAGGCGCGGAGGATGTCGAGGGCTTTGGTCGGATGTTTGCTGCTGAGAATGAGAGGTTCGCCATCCAGCTCAAGCCGGAACCCTCCCAGGACCCGGACCTTGAGCGACCATGGCCAGGACGCCCGTGGCTGGCGCGGCGCTTCCAGCAGGCGTTCGCGGATCAAAGAGCGGCAGAGTTCGGGCTCGATGCCATGCTCAAGCGCGTCGGCGAGGACTTCGCTGAGCAGCTCTGGAAGATTGAGCAATATCATTGGCCAATGCGTGCCGCGAAGCTCTTCCAGCAAGGCCTTCAACCGATCGCGATAGTTCGGATCTTTGTCCCATGAATTCTCCAGCGCGGCGGCAGTTAGGATGCAGATCTCGGTCCGCTTGCGGGCACCGCCATCGAGCCGGGGCAGCAGGTCGCTGAGAAGTCCTGCGGCTTCCTGCGGTTTTCTGTCTGCCAGCAGCACCTGGAACTTGGTGATGTAGTGCGGCCAGCGCTCGACCATCGGCTCGTTGGCGGCCTCGATGGCAGCCATGAAGCGGTCGCACTCGCTGTAGGCCGCCGTGAAATCGCCTTGCCTGGCCGAAAGCGCGGCGCGACAGTCGGCGACAACAGCGACTTGCGTAGTGAACCGGCTGTCGGCGATCTCCGTCAGGCGCTCGACGATCTTGTGGAACTCGGAAAAATCATTGCGGAACTTCATCTGCATCTGAAGGTGATAGAGCCCGCCGAACTCCACGCCCCTGAGCGCCTCGCGCTCGCCGATCGCGATCGCTGCCCGCAACGCGGCTTCCGCTGATGGATAGGGAAAGTCCCTTCTTTTGTAGGGAAAGTAGCGGCCGCTTTTTGCTCCAAAGGCGACCAGCCACATGCCGAGGATCCAAGGCAGCACATCCTTGTCGCTCAGGTCGCCAACCACGCTGTCGACGGCTTTTGCGAAAAGGTCGGCGCGCATCGTCGAGACTGAATGTTCGATGAGCGATTCACTAGCCAGCAACCGCAAGCCGCTTGGGTCCTGCTCGGGATTTTTGATCAGCCGCTCCAGCAGTTCGGCTTCCAGCGCCTGTCCAGCCGCGTTACTTTGATAGTAGTCGTCAGCGAAGTTCAAAGCGCGCAACATGCCGATGCGCACCAGCAGTGCTTCTTCGGCCGGTAGTTCCGGAAGCCCTCGCTCGTTGAGCTCCAGCGCTCGCCGGGTCCAAGTGGAAAGACCTTCATAGGTTCGCCAGCTGTCCGTCTTGACCAGCACCGCTCGCGACACCGTCAGACACAGGCCGGGCAGATCGTCGGCTTCCTCGAAGGCATGCCATGCCTTGGAGAGCCAGCGCTCAGCCGCTGCGTCATCCGGCATATGGGCTACGCCCAGCCAGTAGAAATGCCAGCCGTTCATAAACGCCACAGGCAAAAGGCCGACCCATTCGATGAAGGTCGCCCGGCGACCTTGCGCCAGCACTGCCTTTGCGCGCCCCACGATGAGGTCGCTCGCCTCAGCCCAATCCTTGGCTAGCAAAGCAAGTGGTATGGCGTCGTCGTGGCGATTTGTGTTCACCAGAATCTTCGCCGCCTTTCGCCTGAGCGAGCGTTGCTCGTCCTCGGGCACGCTCCGCGCGAAGTGCCGGTCGAGAAAGTCCCGCAACAGGTGATGCATGGAAAAGACGTCGCCGCTGCTTTGCGTGCGCGTGACGAGCAACTGTCGCCGGTAGAGCCTGTCGAGCAGCTTTTCGGCGTCGGTCGACCCGATCATTTCGTTTGCTAGCGCCCCGCTGATTTCGGGCAGCAGGTTGAGCTTCATCAGCATGTCTTGATCGGTGGCAGGAAGCGAAGCGAAGAAATGGCGCCCGATAACGTCCGACAGCGTGTTGTGCGCACCGGCTGCCATCTCGTTTGTGTCAACAAGTCTCAAGGGCGAATTCTGATCCGCAAGGAGAACCAATCCGATCGCCCAGCCTTGTGCCGATGCGATGTCGACTGAAATGGCTGTGTTCTTCGAACGCAGCTGAACGAGATCGCGTGCTTCCGGCGTCGAGAATTCGAGCACCGACCGGTCGACCACGGCCATCTGGCTCTTGAGAACGAGGTCGCCAAGCTCCTGTTGTGGCAGCGTGCGCGATCCGCAGACACATCGGACCGTATCAGGAAGCTCCTGGAACATCACCGAAAGCATCGCCCGAAACTCGGGAGTATCGGCGTCATGCAAATCGTCTAGGACCAGGACGGTGCCGGGCTTCAGCCGGGCGAAAAAGGTCCTGAAAAAGCGTCTGGAAAACTCCCGTGGCTGTTCGGCGTACTCCACGCCGAACACAGGCATTTCTCCGGCAGCTGTCGGCGATTGGGTCAGATATTGGAAGAAGCGCGCGATATCCCGGTCACCTTCATCAACGCGGTACCATAGATGCTGAGCATCGATGCTGGCGAGATAGTCGACGATCGCGGTCGTCTTGCCATAGCCCGCCGGCGCGGCCACCCAGCACACGCCGGAGCGCGTCGCCCGATCGATCGCTTCGAGGACCCGGCCTCGTCTCAGCACCTCGGCACTGCGCGGCGCCGCAAGCTTGGCGATCCTGCCTGCACCCGAGGATTTGTGTCTCGCCGCAAAATCGACAATGTTTCGGGGGGGCATATGCACTCCCGTTCAACCAATCCTCGAGCACTGGTCGTGTCGAGGCAACCGTCCCGCCGCCTAGCTTGGCCTCAGCGTAGCGCAATCATCAGACAATTCGTAGTGATTACATAGTGAGTTTCTAATATGTGTCGCTAGTGCGTGGCTCATCACTTGGAATGGTCAATATTTTCGTTGCTGACAAACAGCGTGTTCGATGGTGCGACTGAGCAGCTGTGCGCGCCAGCTATCAATCGGTGAGGGGTTGATGCCGCGCGAAGGATAAGCCTAGCGGCGACCAGGTCGTACGAAGCGCGATTTGGGTCGTCGCGATGCAGTTGCTTCTTACACGACCGCCTCGACCTCGGTTGGCTCACCCTTGGACTTGTTCGAGATGGCGAACTGGGCTTTGGTCCAGTAACCTATACGACCAAATAGAGTAGTGCATTTTGTCTGCAGCGGTTATTTCTGTCTCTGCTTAAAGGAAATGAGGGCGTTGCTGGCAGAAATCCACTCCAGAGTCGGCACGAAATACCTCAAGGCGCCCCGCAGCCTCTCTGGCCAGTTTGCGTTGACCGGCGGTCTGGTCATGCTGTTTGCAATGACTCTGGCAGGTTTCCTGTCGTCCAGCATAGTCACCAAGGCCACTGTCGAGAACACCGCATCATCCACCGCGCTGTTCATGGACAGTTTTCTTTCCCCGCATTTGCAGGGGTTGGCCGACAGCGATGTGCTTGCCCCCGAAACCATAGCAGCCCTAGATCGCCTGCTGGGCGCTGATACCGGCAAGGAAAATGCCTTCCAGGATCGTTTTCCGCACCTTGAGATCTGGAATGCAGAAGGTCGCGTCATCTATTCGCGCTCGCCTGAACTCATTGGGCGAACCTTTGCCCCGCCGGCTGGCCTCGCCGCCGCGCTGTCCGGCCAAGTCGCCGCCCAGTTCGCGGATCTCGCCGCTGCGGAGCATGCCGAGCGTCAGTTCGATAGAAAGTATCTGGAGATCTACATTCCGGTCCGCGAGCATCTTTCGGGGCGCATCGTCGCCGTGGCGGAAATCCACGAGAAGCCCGACCTGCTAGAACAGCGGCTCTTTCCGGTCAGGCTGATGAGTTGGCTGACCACCGGTGCGCTGACCTTGCTGGTGATGCTCAGCCTCTTCGGGATCGTCTATCGCGGCAGCCGTCTGATCGACCGGCAGCAGGTGTCGCTTCGCCAGCGCATCGATGAGGTCAAGCAAATCTCGAACCAGAACCGCAAGCTACGCGAGAAGGCGGAGCAGGCATCGAGCCGGTTGGCGGAACTCAACGCCAGCTATCTGCGTCATGTTGGGGCGGAACTGCATGACGGACCGGCCCAACTCATCGGCCTTGCCTCGTTGAAGGTCGAGCATGTCCGCAAGGCAAGGAACCGCATCGAGCGGGCGAATGAACTGAAGGTGATGGACACCGTGCTCGCTGATGCGCTGCGTGACATACGTACCATATCGAAAGGCCTGATGCTGCCCGAGATCGAGGATCTGCAGCTCGGCGATGTGGTCAAGCGCGCCGTGACCACACATGAAGCAAGGACCAGCACCAAGGTCGAGGTGTCCTTTGGAAAGCAATCGCCTGAGGTGTCGCACGCGGTGAAGATCTGTGTCTATCGCTTCGTCCAGGAGGGCCTGAGCAATGCGGTCCGCCATGCTGGCAGCGAGGGCAATGTGGTCTCGTGCGGTTTCGAAAACTCCGTCCTTTCGGTCTCCGTGCTCGATCGCGGCGGAGCTCTTGACGGCGGGCTCGCGAAGATCGTCGCGGGCCTTGGTCTTACGGGACTGCGCGAGCGGGTCGAAAGCCTTGGCGGCACGTTCCAGCTCGCCAGGACGGCTGACAACGGAACCTGCATAGAAATGAAACTTGCGATCGGGGCGGAAGCGCAAGATGGCTAACAAGATCTCCATTGTGGTCGTCGACGACCATTCGCTGTTTCGAGCCGGCGTCATTCAGACGCTGATGATGGATCGCGGGCTCGACGTGGTCGGCGAGGGCGGGTCGGGAGCCGCGGCCATCGAGCTTGCCCAAAGCAAGAAGCCCGATATCATGCTACTCGACATCTCGATGCCGGGCAATGGCATCGAGGCGGCGCGTGAGATCGCGCTGCTCGATCATCCTGTCCGGGTCATCATGCTTACAGTCTCCGAAATCGATGAGAACATCATGAGCGCGTTGGAGGCCGGCGCCGTCGGCTATGTGCTCAAGGGCATCGAGGCGGCGCATCTGATCGAGGCGGTCAAGAGCGTGGCCGCCGGCAACTCCTTCATCTCGCCCAACCTCACCTTGCGGCTGCTGGCGAACGTCAAGCGACAATCGGTCCCGAGCCTGATGTCCTCGCTGTCGGAGCGGGAAAAGACCATCCTCCAGCTGGTTTCCAAAGGCATGAGTAATCGCGAGGTGGGCGAGCAGTTGGACATCCTGGAGAAGACGGTCAAATTCCACATGACTAGGATCATGGCCAAGATCAAGGCGCGCAACCGTGTCGAGGCAACGCTGATCGCGAGGCGCGAATGGGGAAGCGAAGAATGAGTGCCGCGGACGCGGGCCTTAACGCGTGGCAATGGCCTCGAATGCATCAACAGGCATGCCAAGATCCATCAACGCCACAGCCGGGAGGTGCGGTGCTGCAACCACGACAGCGTCTTCCGCCGTCACTCCATTGGCTACCACGTTAAAACCAGCATCCTTTTCGAAAGCTTCGGCCAATTCGGTCAATCAACGCGACACTGATTGGCTTCACGTTGCAGTCTTTCCTACCTGTGTCCGTTCCGTCGGCACCGCTTCATGAGACGTCACTCTTCGCGGAAGGCGCGGGCCATCTGATCGGTGAAGGGTTTGATCAGGTAGTTGATGGCGGTGACCTCTTCGGTCTCGACAAAAACCTCCACAGGCATGCCGGGAAGCAGGGACTGGCGCCCTATGCGCGTCAGGTCTCCGACGATCTCGACATCGCCGATGTAGAACGTATCGCCGCTTCTCGGATCGTGCTGAGCGGCGGCGGAGATATGGTCGACGCGGCCCTCGACCTCCGGCGTCGTCCTCTGATTGAAGGCCGAGAAGCGCAGCTTGGCTTTCTGGCCAAGGCCGATCTGATCCACATCCACGGTGCGCAGCCGCACTTCTATCTTGAGGTGAGCGTTGTGCGGCACCAGGGTGACCAGCGTTTCGGCCGGGCTCACGACACCGCCGACGGTATGCACCTTGAGCTCGTTGACGATGCCGCTGATCGGCGCGCGGATCTCGGTGCGCATCAGCCGGTCGTCCGTCGCGGTGTATCGCTCCTTGAGTTCCGATGTGGTGGCATCGACGCCGCGCAGTTCGCGCTGGGCTTCCGCTCTCGCGGTTTCCTCGATGCCGATGATCTGCAGCTGGATTTCGCTGCCCTTCGCGGCGGCGCGCGCCCGGCTCGCCTCGATCTCGCCACGCTGGCCCATCATGCGCGCCAGGTCGCGGCTGATCGTGTAGAGACGTGAACCCTCGACCAGTCCCCTGCCGGAAAGCCCCTCGATCTTTCCGTGCTCGGTTTCAACCAGCGCAATTTCCTCGTTGAGAGCCGAGAGCTGCGAGGCCAGTCCGGCGACCTCCTGGTTGAGCTGTTCGGCCTGCAGTTTCAATTGATCCTGCATCCGCATCCGGTTCTGCAGGTCGCGGTTGAACAGCTGCAGTTCTCCCATTGCGATGAGGGCCGTCTCAGGCGAGCCCTGAGTGAACCCGTTTGGAAAAATTATCCTGTCTCGGCCGTCGCGTTGCGATGTCAGGCGGGCACGGCGGCCGCCAAGCTCGTCGAGCTGCGAGCGGATGATCGCCAGCTCGGCGCGCGCCTGGACGTCGTCGAGGCGGATCAGCACGTCGCCCTGTTTCACTGCGTCGCCTTCGCGGACCGCAATGGCGGTCACGATGCCGCCGTCGCGATGCTGCACGACCTTGACATGCTCGTCGACTCTGAGGACGCCGGGCGCTATCACCGCACCCGAAAGCCTGCTGGTGGCGGCCCACGCGCCGCAGCCGCCCACCAGAAGAGCGCCGAAAACGGCGCCGAAGACGACACGCGACCGAAATCCGAAACCGCCGTCAGTCTTCTTTTCGGCGCCCGCGGGTTGGTTTTGCCTTGCCATGAGATTCCTCCAGCCGCTAGGCAACGGTGTTGTAGACATACGGTGTGTGGTGTCCGTAGATGTCGATCGACATTTCAAACTCGTTGTTCATGTCGAAGTCGACGTCGATGATGGTGTGGTCCATGCCGTCGAAGCGCTCGTATCTGATGCGGATGGGGACGTCATTGCCGCCGTTGGCTTGCCCTTCGTAAACGCGTGAGAAGAGATCTTCCGCCGCATTGCGCGCAGTCCCGGAAATCTCGAACTGCTCCACCATCACGCGATCGCCCACCATGAAGTCGATGATCTGGTGAACCAGTTCGCCGGCGCCGATGCCGCTAGAGGCCGCCATCGCGAAGGTGAACGTGTCGTCGCCTCCGGAGCCGGCAAAAACGGTGGACTGCCCGCCGGCCTGGAAATTGTCATTTCCCGAGCCGCCGATGATCTTCTCGAAACCGGTGATGATGTCGGTGCCGATTTCCCCGGAGGAAACCGTACCGTTGACCAGATCGACGGACACGCCCGAGCTTGCCCGCGACATGTCCAGCGCGTCGCTGCCGTCACCCCCGTCATAGACGTCGCCGTCGGCGTCGAGGGTTACGATGATGAGGTCATTACCACTGCCGGCGGATACCGTGTCGGAACCTGCTCCGGCATCGACGATATCGTCGCCGTCGCCTGCAAGCACGACGTCGGTGCCTGCTCCGGCGTCGATGACATCGTCGCCTTCCTCGCCTTCGAGGTAATCAGATCCATCGCCGCCGGCGATGATGTCTGCACCTTCGCCGGCAAAAATTGAATCGTCGCCGTCGCCACCATCCAGCGTGTCGTTGCCGGCATCGCCGTAAAGCGTATCGTCATGCTCGTCGCCGGCGAGGGTGTCGTCACCTTCGCCCCCCGAAAGCATGTCGCTGCCGCCGCCGCCATGCAGGGAGTCGCTGCCTTGGTTGCCCTGAATGATGTCGCGCCCTTCGCCACCCTCGGCATAGTCGGCGCCAGCACTGGCCAAGATGACGTCTTCGCCGTCGCCGCCAAACATCGAGTCGTCGCCGTCGCCTCCGTCCAGCGCGTCATTTCCGGCATCGCCGTAGAGCGTATCGTCATCCGCATCGCCATCGATGCTGTCATCTCCATCGCCTCCGGCCAACAGGTCGTCGCCGGTACCGCCAGACAGGGTGTCGTTGCCCCCGCCGCCTTGCATGATGTCACGCCCCTCGCCGCCTTCGGCGAAGTCGGCGCCGGTGCTCGCCATGATAATGTCGTCACCATCGCCGCCAAAGACCCTGTCGTCGCCTTCGCCGCCGTCGAGGGTATCGTTTCCGCCATCCCCGCGGAGGATGTCGTTTCCAATGTTTCCCGCGATACGGTCGTCTCCATCGCCTCCGGACAGCGTGTCGTCGCCTTCGTCGCCATCTATGCTGTCGTCGCCGTCCTCGCCATGCACTTCGTCGTCGCCCGCGCCGGCGCTCACAACGTCGTCGCCGCTGCCGGCGAACACGATGTCGTTGCCGGCTCCCGCCCGGATCGTGTCGTTGCCGTCGCCACCTCGGATGACATCGTCTCCGCCGAAGGATTCGATGGTGTCATTTCCGGCCAGTCCGTCGAAGACGTCAGCGGCCGCTGACCCGACGAGCCAGTCGTCGCCAAGTGTGGCTGAGCCGGACGGTGTGGGCGCCTCCTTGTCCACGACGTTGAAACTCGCCGAATGGGCAATGGTTTCCAGCCCGTCCGATACCGAATAGGTCACCTTGACCTCGCCGAGATGATCGGGATCGGGGGTGTAAATCCAGAATGCCTCATGTGCGGCGACGTGGCCGCTAGATACATGGACATCGGTCACCGTCAGCTCGTCGCCGTCGGCGTCCTCAGTGTTCATCAGGAGTTCGCTCAGCCCGATCAGGACGACTTGGGCTAACATCACGTCGTTGAGCCTGTTCTGGCCAGCCACGGTCGGGGCGCGGTTGCCACGGCGGGGTTCTTCGGGGTCATCGTCGGGATCGGGATCGGAATGGGGCTCGGGGTCGTCGCTCGGGTTCGAAACAGGTGTCTCAGCATCGCCGTCGCCGCCGATGCCCTTGTTCAGGGCCTCAAGCAGCTGCTCCAGCAAGTCGTCGTCGCCGCCGTCTTCCGGCTGGGCGGCCGCTCCGCCGCCCGTCCGGTTGGAGGAGGGCATAACCCGAGCGCTGGTCAATTCGAAAGAGGATGTCGCGCCGGCCTCGATAAGCGGCAACGTGTCGAGGTTGAACGGGTTGGATGTGACATTCATCAGTTTCATCGACAAAGGGAAGTCGACGACGTTTCCGCGTGTCGGAGCTTGGCCGAAGAAATCCAGAGGTTCCAGTCGTTCCGCCCTTTCGCGGTTCTCTTCGATCGATGACATGGCGTCGGGACGCACGGCGGTCGCGCGGCCGAAGTCAACCGGCGCACCCCCACTCTCGCTGCTGGACGGGCCAGGTCCGGGTTCAGGCTCGGAGTGAGTCTCTGCCCGCGCTGGCAAGGCGCTTTTGAAGTAGACCGCGATACCGGTCAGCAGCAAAGCGATGTAAATTGGCAACTTTGACAGCTTCTCGGCGGATTCGAAGGCAAAACGGCGTGCCGAACGGGAATCGGTGGTTTCCTTTTGCTGACGGAGCCCGGTGACTTCGATCATGACATTGCTCCTTCTCTGGCATTATTCGCTGCCGTCGGCTGCACGGAGGGTCGTCCGCCGACCGGTTGCGGTGCCAGGATTTCCGATTTCGGGCCGAAGGCGACCATCTTGCCGTTTTGCACCACAGCGACGAGATCGACAGCGGCAAGCGCGCTTGGACGATGGGCGATAATGATCGCGATGCCGCCACGGGCGCGAATGCCGCGGATCGCTTCCGTCAGGGCGGTTTCGCCCTCGCCATCGAGATTTGAGTTGGGTTCGTCCATGACCACCAGGAAGGGGTCGTTGTAGAGCGCCCGAGCCAGTCCGATCCGCTGGCGCTGCCCGGCGGAAAGCACCATTCCGGAAGGGCCGATATGCGTGTGATAACCCTCTGGAAGGTGGACGATCATGTCGTGCACCCCGGCGGCCCGCGCGGCGGAGATGACGCCCATCGGGTCCGGCTCGTCGGCATAGCGGGAAATGTTTTCCTCGATGGTCGCGTCAAGCAGGCTGACGTCTTGCGGCAGGTAGCCGATGAACTTGCCGACGGCGGCGTCTTCCCACTGTCCCATTTCGGCGCCGTCCAGGCGAACGCTGCCGCGCAGCACCGGCCAGACACCGGTCAACGCCCTCACGAAGGTTGTCTTGCCGCTGGCGCTCGGCCCGATCACGCCAAGCGCCTGGCCGGCCTTCAGTTCGAAAGCGACATCACTGAGCAGGATTCGTCCGGAAGAAGGGGCGACGACCGTAATCTTGTCGACGGTGAGGATCGACTTCGGCGTGGGAAGAATCATCGGCTTCGGCGTTTCGTTGAGGGCCGTCACCGTATCGACCAGCCGCCGGAAGGAATGCCGTGCACTGACGACGCCCTTCCAGTTGGTGATGGCGAGATCGATCGGGGCCAGGGCCCGCGACGAAGCGATGGACGAGGCGATGATCGCGCCGGCGGAAAGTTCGCCGATGATCGTCAGATACGCGCCAAGGCCGAGGATGGCCGACTGCAGGAGCATCCGCAGCACCCGCGATATCGCGCCGAACGTGCCGTTGATGTCGCTGCTTCGCGTCTGAAGGGCCAGATGCTCGCCATTGGCTTTCTCGAACCGCAGGACCGCCTTGTCGGCAAACCCCATGGCCTTGAGGATCTCCGAGTTGCGGGCGTTGGAATCGGCGATCGCGCCGCGGCTGACGCCGGATTGCTGCGCATGGCTCGACAGCCGCCGCAACATCAGCTCGGCGGCCACTGTCATCAGCGCCAGCACAAAGGCGCCGCCGAAAGTCAGGGCGCCAAGCATCGGATGCAAGAAGTAGGCGAAGGCCAGATAGATCGGAACCCAGGGAAGGTCGAAAAGCGCCATCGGCCCCTGCGATCCGAGGAAGGTGCGCACGACGTCGACGTCGCGTCCCCGCTCGAGCGACTCGGCGTTGGAAAAACCGTATCGCGGCATGTCGACCGCGACCTGGTGGGCGAGGGGAGCAAGCCGCTTGTCTAGCCGCGCGCCGACCCTGACCAGCACCTGCGAACGGATAACGTCGAACACGCCCTGGAACAGATAGAGGCCGATCGCGAGGACCGAGAGAGCCACCAGTGTGGGGATGCTGCCGCTGGTCAGCGCGCGATCGTAGATCTGGAGCATGTAGAAGGCGCCAGTCAGCGCCAGGATGTTGATAAGGCCAGAGGTGAGGAAGAGGAAAAGGCCGATGCCACGGAATTCCCTGGTGATGGTTTCGACACTGCGCCGGCGCGCGATCGATGCTGGCTGTTCCTTCGGCATGTGTCGTCCCCCCGAAATGGCTGATGCAAAAAGACGTCGAGAGGTCGGCCACGTTTGCGGCCGACCTCCGGCTTCATTGCTATGCGATGAAGCTTCCACCCAGTGTCAGGGTAACGGTACCGGACAAAGTGACCGAGAAGTCGGCTTGGGGGTCCGTGTCGTTGTTGCCCTCGATCACGGTGTTGCCGCCTGCCTGATAAGTCCGCAGTTGGCCTTGGCCGCCGAACGCCGTGTTGCCCTGAATAAGGGTTGTGAAGGCATTGTTGGCACCCCCGGACACTGCATCGATGGCGGAAAGATCAACCCGGTCGCCGGCCTGGAAGTCTGTAATCAGGTCGCCGTTTGCGGCCGCATTGGTTCCGAAGACAAACACGTCGTTGCCGCCGCCGCCGGTCATGGTGTTGAGAACACCGGCAGCGTTGCTTGCGGTGAAGGTGTTGACGCCCGCGCCGCCGATGACGTTTTCGACCGAATTGATCGTGTCGTTTCCGGCCCCGGTGACCGCGCCGGTCGCGAAATTGACGGACGTTGCGCCGGTCACCGCGGACATGTTGAGGGTGTCGGTGCCGGCGCCGCCATTGAAGGTGTCGTTGCCGTCGGTGTTCTGCGCAAGGAACGTGTCGTTGCCGTTTGCGCCGTTCAAGGTGTCGTCGCCGGTCAACCCGTTCAGCGTATCGTTCAATCCGCCGCCATTGATGGTGTTGCCCAGGGTGTTGCCGGTTCCGGCAAATGTGCCGGCGCCGGTGTAGGTCAGGTTCTCGAGGTTGGCGCCGAGCGTGTAGGATGCAAGTGCTGTCTCGACGGTGTCGGTTCCGGCATTCAGGAGCTCGTTGACGATGTCGCCGATCGCGTTGACGACATAGGTGTCGTTGTCGGCGCCGCCGTTCATGGTGTCGTTGCCAAGGCCGCCGTCGAGACGGTCGTCTCCGGCCAGGCCGGACAAGGTGTCGTTCAGGCCGCCGCCGATGATGATGTTGGCGAGCGCGTTGCCGGTGCCGGTGAAGGTGCCGCCGCCGAGCTTGGTCAGGTTCTCGAGGTTGGCGCCGAGCGTGTAGTTGCCGAGCGTCGTCTGCACCGTATCGGTGCCGGCGCCGGCGTTTTCGATGATCACGTCGCCGGCATCGGCGATATAGGTGTCGTTGCCGGTGCCGCCGGCCATGCCGTCATTGCCGGCGCCGCCGTCGAGAATGTCGTCGTTGTTGCCGCCGTTCAGCGTGTCGACCCCGATGCCGCCGTTCAGCGTATCGTTGCCGTCGCCGCCATTCAGCGTGTCGGCGCCGCCCATGCCGTTCAGGATGTCGTTGCCGCCAAGCCCGTTCAGCGTGTTGTTGCCGGTGCCGCCAGTCATCACGTTGGCCGCGTTGTTGCCGGTGCCGTTGAAGTTGCCGCCGCCGAGCTTGGTCAGGTTCTCGACATTCGCTCCGAGCGTATAGTTGGCCAAGGTTGTCTGCACTGTGTCGGTGCCGCTGGTGCCGCCGGCGCCTTCGATCACCACGTCGAGCGCGCTGTCGACGACGAAGGTGTCGTTTCCATTGCCGCCGTTCATGGTGTCGTTGCCGGTTCCGCCGTCCAGCGTGTCGTTGCCTTCGCCACCGTTCAGGATGTCGTTTTCACCGAAACCGCTGATGGTGTCGTTGCCGCCGAGGCCGGACAGATTGTCCTGGCCTTCGGTGCCGGTGATAGTTTCGGCCGCTGCGAGCCCCGCAACCAGATCGCCGACGACGATGGTGGCCGCGGAGGTCACGCTTTCGGCAAAGCCACGGTTATCCAGAAAGTTGGCGACCACGCGCACCTGCCTGTTTACCTGGGCCTGGCCGGGCGTGAAATTGGCATTCGTCGCGCCGGCGACATTGGTGAAGAGGCCCGTTCCCACGCCCGTCTCAACCTGCCATTGCCAGGTGACGCTGGCAGGGTTGAAGC
>NZ_JBFUKO010000064.1:0-16255 GCF_056400805.1 Aminobacter sp. P4_H6_2 | reverse complement strand
CGCTGAGATCGTCTGGAAAAAACATCTGGCCTGTCATGACAGAGCTTTCGCCGGGGAACGCCTTGAAATGGATGTGCGTGGTGCGGCCGCGATACCAGCCGGGATAGATGGTTCAGAAGGTAGAGATGAAGTTCTTGTCGGTACGCTGCCAGCCGCGCAGGAATTTTTCGCCTGTAGTGTCGACGTCACGGGTATCACCTTGTCCGGGATAACCCGAATAGTGCCCTTGGGCATCGCAATGCCAAACGTCGACGCGGGCGCCTTCGATCGGGCTGCAAGCCTCGTCGACGATCTGCAGGCGCACAGTCAGGCCAGCGCCTTTGCGTCCCTCGGTGATGTCGCTGCGCTCAAGCTCCGGGTCGAAATAATACGGACCTTCGGTCACTTCCGGCGTGATCGAGCAAACGCCGGCTTGCGGTATCAACAAGGCTCCGGATTGCGACGAGGCTTGCTGGGCGAACACCTGCGCAGGCACCAGCGCGCCACCACCCGCCGTCACCGCGATGAGGCCGAGCGCCCGGCGGCGGGTGAGATTGGCGCGGAACGGATCGTCCTGCATCGGCGCCCGGCTCCTGTATTGCTGGGTCGGTTGCCCCCCGGCCCGTCAATCTAGGCAGCGGCCTGCCGACTTCCTAATGAAATTTCGGTAATGTCGGGCAGGCGTATTCGTGATGACGTTTGAGACGTGCAAATGCGCCTGCGGCATCCTATATGGAGCCTCTATTCGATCCCGAGGACGACCATGACCGAAGCTCAGACCCAAATTCCCGTTACCGTGCTGACCGGCTATCTCGGTTCCGGCAAAACGACGCTTCTCAACCGCATCCTTTCTGAGAACCACGGCAAGCGTTATGCGGTCATCGTCAATGAATTCGGCGAGATCGGCATCGACAACGACCTGATCGTGGAATCCGATGAGGAAATCTACGAGATGAACAATGGCTGTGTCTGCTGCACGGTGCGCGGCGACCTGATCCGCGTTGTCGAGGGCCTGATGCGCCGTCCCGGCCGCTTCGATGCCATCATCGTCGAGACCACGGGCCTGGCCGACCCGGTGCCGGTAGCGCAGACGTTTTTCATGGACGAAGACGTGCGCTCCAAGACCAAGCTCGATGCGGTCGTCGCCCTAGTCGACGCCAAGCACCTGCCGCTGCGCCTCAAGGATTCGCGCGAGGCCGAGGACCAGATCGCTTTCGCCGACGTCGTCGTGCTCAACAAGACCGACCTGGTCAACGCTGACGAGCTGCGCGACGTCGAAGCCGCCATCCGCGCCATCAACCCATCCGCCAAAATCCACCGCACCACCCGTGCGGGCGTTCCGCTCGACCAGGTGCTCGACCGTGGCGCTTTCGACTTGAAGCGCGTTCTGGCCGACGATCCGCATTTCCTCGACGCGCATGATCACGACCACGATCACGCATGTGGCCCCGATTGCGGCCACGACCACCACCACCATGATCATGACCACCATCATCACGATCACGATCATCATGAGCATGGCGCGGTTTCGCCGATCCACGACGTGACCGTGCAGTCGGTGTCGCTGCGCGGCGGCGAGATGGACTCCAAGAAGTTCTTCCCCTGGATCGAAAAGATCACCCAGATGGAAGGCCCCAACATCCTGCGCCTCAAGGGCATCATCGCCATCAAGGACGATCCGGACCGCTACGTCATCCAGGGCGTCCACATGATCATCGAGGGCGACCACCAGCGCGCCTGGAAGGACGACGAGAAGCACGAGAGCCGGCTGGTGTTCATCGGCCGCGAACTCGACGCCGAACGGCTGAAGCGTAGTTTTGAGGCCTGTCAGGCGGCTTAAGCCCGCCGACGTATTCACAGAATACCCTGCCCCCCTCATCCGAACCCTGAGTTTATCGAAGGGCCTGCACCTTCTCTCCGTACGCGGGGAGAAGGGACAAGCTGGAACGTCGACGCCCCCCTCGCTCCGTTTACGGGGAGAGGGTAAGGGTGAGGGGCAGCATAAATCTCGAATGGAATAGTCTCTTATGCCGACAGTCGCCCCGCTTGATCTCGACGGACATTGCGTCACCGCCGCTTTCCTCAATGACATTCCGTTCTTCGCGCTCGCCGACGGCATGGTGCATTGGCTCGATCACGGCCAGAAGTCGGTCAAGCTGCATGACGGCCTGCTGTCAGCTACCACCACCGCCAAGAACGACCTGATGATCTCAGGCGGCGAAGACGGCAAGGTGATGTCGCTGGCCTCGTCGGGTGCGACAGAAGAACTCGCCAGCATCGGCAAGAAGTGGGTCACCTCCATCGCCACCGGCCCGCAAGGCGCTGTCGCCTATGCCAGCGGGCGTAGCGCCTGGGTGCGCTTCGCCGACGGCAAGGCCAAGGAGTTTTCGCACCCGCGTTCGGTCGAGGGCATCGCCTTTTCGCCGAAGGGCATGCGCATCGGCATTGCCCGCTACAACGGCGCGACGCTGCATTTCCCGGCTGCCGAAGGCAAGCCGGTGGAGCTTGAATGGGCTGGGGCGCATACCGGCGTGACATTTTCGCCAGATGGCGCCTTCCTCGTGACCACCATGCAGGAAAACGCCTTGCATGGCTGGAAACTGGTTGATGCCAAGCACATGCGCATGACCGGCTATCCCGCCAAGGTGAAGAGCCTGTCGTGGAGCGCCAAGGGCAAGTGGCTGGCAAGCTCCGGCGCACCCGCCGCGATCGTGTGGCCCTTCGTCGGCAAGGACGGCCCAATGGGCAAGGCCCCGCTCGAACTCGGGACGCGCGGCAACTCAATGGTGACCTCGGTCGCCTGCCATCCAAGCGAGGACATCRTCGCCATCGGTTATGAAGACGGCATGGTGATGGCCGTGCGTTTCGCCGACGCCAAGGAGGTGCTGCTGCGCCGCCCCGGCAAGGGCGCGATCACCTCGATGGCCTGGGACAAGGAAGAACGCCGCATCGCCTTCGGCAGTGCTGCCGGCGACTGCGGCGTCATCGATATCGCCGGCTGAGCTTAACCTACGCGCGCTGCGCTGGATGGCTTGCGCCGCAGCGACCGCGCCAGCCGCAAGCTCCAGCGCCTGCACGACCGGCCCATTTGCTGTTCCTGCGCCAATCGACGCCCCGCGAACGGCCAATTGAAGTTTCAGCAGCCGACTGGCTAGAGTGGCCCCTGCTATCATTCGGGAGCCATGATGAACCGCATCGAACGACCTGAAGCCAGCGAAGGCGGCGTGCCCCTGTCGCGCATATCGGAGCTTGCGGCGACCGAGGCCGAGATCTTTCGCCAGGCGCGGCCGAAATCGCAAGCCGCACTCGGCAATGGTGTCGCTGGGTTCTTCGGTGGCGTGCCGATGCACTGGATGAACGACTGGCCGACACCGTTCCCGATCCTCGTCGACAAGGCGAGCGGTGCCACCATCACCGACATCGACGGCAACAGGCTCGCCGATTTCTGCCTCGGCGACACTGGGTCGATGTTCGGTCACTCCCCTGCCCCGGTTGCGCGCGCCATTCGTCGGCAGGCCGGACGAGGGCTGACTTACATGCTGCCGTCGGAAGATTCGCTGACGCTTGGCTTGCTTTTGTCCGAGCGCTTCGGCCTGCCTCACTGGCAGATCGCCACCACCGCCACCGACGCCAATCGCTTCGCCTTGCGTGTGGCCCGCGCGGTGACCAGCCGCGACAAAATTCTGGTCTTCAACGGCTGCTACCATGGGGCTGTCGACGAAACGATGGTGCGGCTGAAGGACGGCAAACCGGTCAACCGGCCGGGCCTCGCTGGCGAGTTCCGCGACCTCACCGCACGCACCCGCATCGTCGAATTCAACGACCTGCCGGCTCTTGAAGCCGAACTTGCCCATGGCGATGTCGCCTGCGTGATCACCGAACCGGTATTGACCAATAGCTGCATGGTTCTGCCCGACCCTGGCTTCCTCGAAGGCGTGCGCAAGCTGACGCGCAAGGCCGGCACGCTGCTGCTGATCGACGAGACACACACCATCTCAACCGGCCCCGGCGGCTACACCAAGAAGCACGGCCTCGAGCCCGACCTGTTCGTGCTCGGCAAGCCTGTCGCCGGCGGCGTGCCGGCGAGTGTCTGGGGCATGAGCGAGGACGTCGCGGTCCGCTACGCCGACTACAACAGGACCAAGGAGCCGGGCTATTCCGGCATGGGCACCACACTGTCGGCCAATCCTCTCCAGTTCGCGGCGATGCGCGCTGCCCTCGAAGAGGTGATGACCGAGGAAAACTACACCCACATGGAGAAGCTGGCAGACCGGCTGGCGTCCGGCCTCGACAAGGCCATCCGCAAGCACAAGCTGCCTTGGCATGTCATGCGCGTTGGCGCCCGGGTCGAGTTCATCTGCGCGCCGGGACCTTTGCGCAACGGCGGCGAGGCTGAGACGGCGCACGCCTCTCGGCTTGAAGCAGCAGTGCATGTAGCGCTGGTCAATCGCGGTGTGCTGATCGCGCCGTTCCACAACATGATGCTGGTTTCGCCTGATACATCGGCGCGGCAGGTCGACAGGCTGGTTGCGGCTTTCGGCGATATTGCCGCCACGCTTTCGGCGTGAGACAAGGCATCAGGACAATTGAGTAAGATCATGACATCTCCTTCCGGCTCGACCATCGACGAGGCCAGAGCCTTCCTCGACGCCAATCCCGACATCGAAGCCTTCGACATCGTCTTGACCGACGCCAATGGCGTGGGCCGCGGCAAGATCATCCGCCGCCATGAACTGATAGGCCTCTACGAAGGTGGCCGGCATTTGCCGATCTCCATCCTTGGCCTGGACATAACAGGCGAGGACGTCCACGAAACCGGGTTGATCTGGGATTCCGGCGACGGCGACCTCAGGGCCTGGCCAATTCCAGGCACGCTGAAGCCGCTTTATGGCACGAGCCCGGCGCGTGGCCAGTTGCTGATGTCGATGTATCATCTCGACGGCGCGCCGATGACCTCGGACCCCAGGCTGGCGCTGCAGCGCCAGGTCGACCGGCTGGCCGAAAAGGGCCTGTATCCAGCAGGCGCCTTCGAGCTCGAATTTTTCCTTCTGTCCAACGAACGCGACGGYGACGGCAAGGTCCAGCCGGCACGCGCGGTGCTCGACGGCMGTGCTTCGGGCAAGACGGAGGTCTATTCGGTCGACCATCTGCACGGCATGGAGCCGCTGTTCTCCGACATCTACGCCGCAGCCAAGCTGCAGGGCATTCCGGCCGAGACGGTGATCTCCGAATATGCGCCGGGCCAATACGAACTGACGCTACGCTACCGCAAGGATGTGATGCAGGCGGCCGACGACCTGATCATGCTCAAGCGCATCGTCCGCGCCCAGGCGCGCCGACACGGCGTCACCGCCTGTTTCATGGCCAAGCCGATCGAAAAATATGCCGGCTCTGGCATGCATTTCCACGCCTCGCTGCTCGACAAGGACGGCAACAACGTCTTCACCGAAGCCAAGGAAGGCGAGTGGCAGCCGAAGCTTCTGCACGCGCTCGGCGGTCTCGCCGCGACCATGGCGGAATCGATGCTGGTATTCGCACCGCACGCCAATTCGTGGCGCCGTTTCGTGTCGCAATCCTACGCGCCGGTGGCCCCCACCTGGGGCGTCAACAACCGCTCGGTGGCGCTGCGCGTGCCGGCGGGCGACACCAGGAACCGCCGCATCGAGCACCGCCCCTCGGGCGTCGACGCCAACCCCTATCTGGTGGCAGCGACCATTCTCGCCGGCATTTCGAAGGGGCTGGATGAAAAGCTGGACCCCGGCCCCGAGACGACAGGCAATGGTTACGAGCAGGCGGCGGGCACGAACGGAGTGATGCCGGCCGACTGGCGCACCGCGATCGAAGCGGCAAAAGCGTCTGAATTCCTGCGCGAGGCGCTGGGCCACGATCTCCACCGCACCTTCACGGCGATCAAGGAAGCCGAATATTTCCGCGTCGCTCGTACGGTGAGCGAGTTGGATTATCATCTCTATCTGCACGAGGTGTAGAGCGGCCGAAGAAGATCAGGGCTTTACCGCAGGATGGACCGTGACGGTCAGGCCGAGACTCCTGACGACGCCAAGGAGAGTCGTCAGTCGCGGATCGCCTTCGGCGCTGAGAGCCTTGTACAGCCCCTCTCGCGTTACTCCGGCGTCCTTTGCAACCTGGCTCATTCCGCGAGCGCGCGCCACGACACCCAGTGCGCGCGCAATGTAGCCGGCGTCGCCTGTTTCGAAAGCATCAGTGAGCAGCTCGGCCTGCGATTCAGGTGTATCGAGATACGCCGCAGCATCGAAAGGAGTTGTCTTGAGAGACATGACTTACACCTCTTTTGCCATTTCCAGCGCCTGCTTGATATCTCGACCTTGAGTGGACTTGTCGCCTCCACTCAGCAGGATGATCACCACTCTTCCGCGCTGTACGAAATAGACGCGATAGCCTGGCCCCATATCGACGCGCAATTCGCCAATACCGTCGAAGAATTTCACGTCGCCAAAGAGCCCAGCTTCGAGCCGGACAATGCGCTGGGCGATCTTGCGCCGGGCCACCAAATCCCGAAGCCCATCAAACCATTCTCGAAATGTGTCGGTCTGACGGACCTCGAACATGCGTGAACTATAGTTCACACCATTCAATAAATCAAGACCACCGTGAACGTCAGGTCCCGGTGGTCTGCAGTCCCACCATGTCAACTGTTTTGCACGGGGACAGCCTACCTCACCAGAATAGCCCTGAGATCATTGACATTCGTGCCCGTAGGTCCCGGCACGAACAGATCGCCGACGGCGTTAAATGCGGTCCACGCATTGTTGCCAGCGAGCATCGCCTTGGCGTCGACGCTGGCGGCCCGCATACGCGCGACCGTCGTAGCGTCGGCGAAGGCGCCGGCATTGTCTTCGGAACCGTCGATGCCGTCGGTATCGGCAGCAAGCGCGTCGATACCGGCCACACCGTCGATGCCGATGGCGAAGGCGAGCAGGAATTCGCTGTTTCGCCCGCCCTTGCCTTTTGCACGCAGCGTCACCGTCGTCTCGCCGCCGGACAGAATCAGCACCGGCTTCTTGAAGGGACGGTTGCGCATGGCGACTTCGCGGGCGATCGCCGCATGTACGCCGCCGACCTCGCGCGCCTCGCCCTCGATGGCATCGGACAAGATGACGGTTTCGACGCCCAGCCGGCGCGCCGCATCCGCTGCCGCGTCGAGCGACACAGCCGCCGAAGCGATGACATGGACCTCGTTGCGGGCGAAGCGCTTGTCATCCGGCCCTGGCGCGTCGGCATCCACCGAGTTGATGTGCGCCATGACATTGGCCGGCAGCGCGATGCGGTAGGTTTCGATCAGCCTGAGCGCGTCCGCGCGTGACGCTTCATCCGGCACGGTCGGCCCGGAAGCAACCAGTGCTGGATTGTCGCCGGGAATGTCGGAGACGACGAGAGAGACGACGCGCGCCGGATGGGCAGCGGCGGCGAGCCTGCCGCCCTTGATCGTCGAGATGTGCTTGCGAATGGTGTTCATCGCCGAAATCGGCGCGCCGGAGGCAAGCAGCGCCTCGTTGACGGCGATCTCGTCGGCAAGCGTCAGGCTGCCGGCCGGCGACGGCAGCAATGCCGAGCCGCCACCCGAAACCAGCGCCACGACGAGGTCGTCTTCGGTGAGGCCGGACACGGTCTGGAGCAGCAGCTTGGAGGCTTCGAGGCCGTTGGCATCGGGCACCGGATGCGACGCCTCGATGATCTTGATACGCTCGCAAGGTGCGGCAAAGCCGTAGCGGGTGACGACGACGCCCTCGAGCGGTGCGTCCCAGGCCTTTTCGAAAGCGGCAGCCATCTGCGCCGAACCCTTGCCCGCACCAATGACGATGGTGCGCCCTTTGGGCTTTTCCGGCAGATGGCGGCGGATTGTGAGTTCTGGATCGGCTGCCGCGACAGCGGCCTCGAAGATGCTAATGAGGAAGCGTCTAGGTTCGAAAGTGGTCATCCGGGCACTCGCTATACGCTTTGCTTTCATGTCGCTCGGCCCCTCAWCCCCCTGCCGGGACCTTCTCCCCGKGAAGTACGGGGAGAAGGGACAAGCGGCAACAACTACGCCCCCWCTCCCCGTCCTTACGGGGAGAGGGTAAGGGTGAGGGGCAGCGCCATGCTCAAATCATGCCGGCCCGAGCGCGAGTTCTTGCCGGTCGATGCCGAGATAATCGCAGACTGCGGCGACAACCACCTCGTGATCCTGCCGCTCAGGTAGCCCCGAAACGGCGATGGCGCCGACGACGCCCACACCCTTCACACGGATCGGAAAACCACCGCCGGCCAGCACATAGTCCTCGATCGGCAGCGCGTCGCCGACCGGAAAGGTGCGGTCCTCGCGCGCCTTCTGCAGCACCATGCGGTAGCTGCTGCGGTGGAACATCTTGACGACGTTGACCTTGCGGCGTGCCCACTCAGTGTTGTTGACCGTCGAGCCCGGCAGCGCGCAGTAAAACAACGCGCGATCCCACAGGCGAATGTCGACGATGATGGGGAGGTTTTCAGCCAGCCCGCGCGTGCGGATCAAGGAGCCTATGTCGAAGGCTGCGGCTTCGTCGAAGCCTTCGAAGACAAGACGCGCCTCCTGCTCGGCGATCTTCTTGATATCTTCGGCTGCTGCCATTGTCCGCTCCTCTCCCTGCGTCCACGGCTCACATGGCAGACGCGGGCGAATGACGCAAGGTCATGCGGCCTGATCCATTGTCGTCTTGGCAGCCCTTCCCGCGACATAGACCTCGACCACGGCGCGGTCGTCGCCGAGCGTTTGGAGCAGGAACAGCTCTTCGGCCAGCGTCCCGGCACGCTCCATGCGAAGCCGCATGCCTGGCGTGGCGCGGGCATTGAGTACCACGATGTCGGCATCGGTTCCGACCTCGAGCGTTCCCACCTTGTCGGAGATCGACAGTGCTTCGGCGTTGCCGCGCGTCAACTGCCAGTAAGAGGCCAGCGGATTGAGCTTCTCGCCATTGAGGGCGATGACCTTGTAGGCCTCGTCCATGGTGCGCAGCATCGAATAGCTGGTGCCGCCGCCGACATCGGTGGCGATGGCGATCCTGAGCGGCTTGTCGCGCCGGCGATAGCGCTGGTAGTCGAACAGGCCTGAGCCAAGGAAGAGGTTCGACGTCGGACAGAACACGGCGATCGAGCCATGGTCGGAAATCGCGTCGGACTCGCGCTCGCCCAGATGGATGCAGTGGCCCAGAAGCGTGCGGTTGCCGAGCAAACCGTAATGTTCGTAGACGTCGGTGTAGTCGCGCGACCAGGGATAGAGCTCCTGGGTGAAGGCGATCTCGGCGTGATTTTCCGACAGATGCGTCTGGATGTGCAGGTCGGGATGTTCTCGTGCCAGTTGCCCGGCCATTTCCATCTGCTCGGGCGTCGACGTGATGGCAAAGCGTGGCGTGATGGCGACGTGCTGCCGGCCCTTGCCATGCCATTCCGTTATCAGCGCCTTGGTGTCGTCATAGCTCGTCTGCGGCGTATCCAGCACGCCATCGGGCGCGTTGCKGTCCATCATTACCTTGCCGGCGATGTTGAGCATGTTGCGCTCGTGCGATTCAGCGAAGAAGGCCTCGGCCGACTGCTTGTGCACCGAGCAATAGGCGGCAACCGTGGTTGTGCCCTGGCGCGTCATCTCGTCGAGGAACAGGCGCGCGATGCGGCGGCCATGCTGGGCGTCGATGAACCGTGTTTCCTCGGGGAAAGTGTACTTGTTCAGCCACTCCAGCAGCTCGGCGCCGTAAGCCGCGATGATCTGCATCTGCGGGATGTGGACATGCGCATCGATGAAGCCAGGCAAGATGAGATGTGGGCGATGATCGACGACCGCAACGCCACTGCCAGCCTGGGCCGCAACCTGGGTATAGGCGCCAACGGCAGCGATCTTGCCGTCGCGCATCAGCACCGCGCCGTCTTCCTCGTAGACATAGGAGGCATGATCGTCGGCGCTGTCGGGCCAGCGCAGGAAGGACAATGTACGGCCGCGAAGAAGTGTTGTGGTCATGATTGAACTCTACAAGCTTTTTCCGACGCAGCGAAATCGCGGTTGGATCACCGCGCGTCAATGGGGACGCGCAGAAGAGGCGCCCAGAACCTTCAATCTGCGTGTCGTATTCCGCTCGCTACTTGCGAGCCTGTTCGTACCAGGAAACCAGCAATGCGCGCTCTTCCGGCGTGATCTGGGTGACGTTGCCGGGCGGCATGGCATGGCTGCGGCCAGCCTGGAGATAGATCTCGCGGGCATGCTGGGCAATCGCGTTGTCGGTCTCCAGCATCACGCCCTTGGGCGCGTGGTAGATGCCTTCATAGGACGGCTCGTTGGCGTGGCACATGGCGCAGCGGCCAAGTACCGTGTCGCGTACCTTCGGGAACTGGGCCGAGGCGACGAAGGGCGCTGTCGTGACCGAGGCATTCTTGTCCTCGCCGGTCAGCACCTTCGGCACCGTCGACAGCCACATGATGACGATGAACAGCAAGCCGGCGACGAACCAGGTCCAGTGCGGGTTGCCCGCGCGCTTGTGGATCGTGTTGAAGTAGTGGCGGATCAGCACGCCGATGATGAAGATCAGCGCGGCGATGACCCAGTTGAACTCTGTGCCGAATGCCAGAGGATAGTGGTTCGACAGCATCAGGAACACGACGGGCAGCGTCAGGTAATTATTGTGGGTCGAACGCGTCTTGGCGATCTTGCCGTATTTCGGGTCCGGCTTGCGGCCGGCAATCAGGTCGGCGACGACGATCTTCTGGTTGGGAATGATGGTGATGAAGACGTTGGCCGACATGATGGTCGCGGTGAACGCGCCGAGATGCAGGAAGGCGGCGCGCCCAGTGAACAGCTGCGTGTAGCCCCAGCTCATGAACACCACGATGGCATAGAGGATGATCATCAACAGCGTGTCGTGGTCGCCGAGCTTCGACTTGCAAAGCTGGTCGTAGATCACCCAGCCAAGACCGATCGAAGCGAGCGAGATGCCGATGGCGACCGGTGCCGAGACGTCGAGCACGTTGCGGTCGATCAAAAAAAGTTCGGCGCCGCCATAGTAGACGAGGCAGAGCAGCGCGAAGCCCGACAGCCAGGTGGCGTAGGATTCCCATTTGAACCAGGTCAGATGCTCCGGCATCTGGGCCGGCGCCACCAGGTATTTCTGGATGTGGTAGAAGCCGCCGCCGTGGACCTGCCACTCCTCGCCATGGGCGCCGACAGGCAGGCCGGCATGCTTCCTCAGTCCAAGGTCCAGCGCGATGAAGTAGAAGGACGAGCCGATCCAGGCCATGGCGGTGATGACATGCAGCCACCGCACGGCGAAGCTCGCCCATTCCATAAAAAACGCCAAGTCGTACATCCGCCGTCCCTTTTCCGCACCAGCAGCGATCTTACGATGCCCCATGCATTGGGGAAGTGAAAGGATTCGCGATGACTTTCAAAAAAATCTGGAAAATACTACCGTATCGCGGCACGGCATAAGCCGGCTAGGGAACCCTCGGCACGCATGGCTTATCTCGACAACATCGCCGTCTTCGTTCGCGTCGTGGAACTCGGCAATCTTTCTGCCGCGGGTCGCGATATGCGCATTTCCCCGGCAGTCGCTTCCAACCGCATCAAGGAGTTGGAAAAGCACTTGGGCGTGCGGCTGTTCAACCGTACCACTCGGCAGCTGATGGCGACCGAGCATGGCAACGTGTTTTATTCCGGCGCCAAGCAGGTGTTGGAAGCCATCACCGAGGCGGAAGCTGCGGTTTCAGCGCTTTCCGGCCAGCCGCGCGGCACCATCCGCGTCACTGCCCCACTCGGGCTTGGCCGTAGGCTCGTCGCCTCCGGCATCCCCGAATTCCACGACAAATACCCCGATATCGAGGTCAGGCTCAGGCTTTCGGACCACAATGTCGATATCCTCAAGGAAGGCATCGACGTCGCCTTCAGGCTCGGCCTGATCGAGGATTCGAGCCTCAGGATGCGCGGCATCCTGGAGTGCGAGCGTGTGCTCGTTGCGGCACCCAAATATCTCGAAAAGCGCGGCGAACCGGAAAGTCCCAGCGATCTGATCGGCAAGAAGCACGATTGCCTGATGCTGCGATATCCCGGCTCGCGAGAATATTTCTGGACGCTGGAGACCCCCGCAGGGCCGACAAAATTCGAGGTCCACGGACCGTTTGATTCGGACGACGGCGACGTGCTGACCGGCTGGGCGCTGAGCGGGCGCGGTATCATCAACAAGCCGCGCTTCGAGGTCGAGCCCTTCATCCGCGACCAGCGGCTGAAGATCATCCTGGCGCAGACACCGCCGACCCCGGTGCAGTTTGCCGCCGTCTATCCTCACAAGAAGCTGCAGGACCCGAAGGTCCGGCTGCTGCTCGACTTCATGGCGGAGCGCTGCCACAAGCTGATCAAGGACATTCTGGCCGGCAAGTGAGGCCGGCGAGGAAGTGAGGCTTGCGCCTCACCCCTCTATGGCCTGGTAGGCGGAGGTCCAGAAGTCGACGAAGTGCTTCGGCGCTTGGGGTGAATCCATCATGCGCTGGGTCAGAAGCACACCTGCAAGTCCCTCGGTGGGATCAGCGTAAGCAGACGTTCCGTAGCCGCCATCCCAGCCGAAACGACCCGGCGTGAGCCACAGATCGTCGCGCCGGATGGCGACCGCCATGCCGAGCCCCCAACTGGTGCTGTCGTTGAAGAACATCTTCGCACCAGCCTTCTGCTCCGGTGTCAGGTGATCCATGGTCATCAGCTCGACCGAGGCGCGCGACAGGATACGCTCGTTGCCGAGCTTGCCCTTGCCGAGCATCATCCGCTGGAAGGCGAGGTAGTCGTCGGCGGTCGAGACCAGCCCGCCCGCGCCTGATTCGAAGGTCGCGGGCTTGGCAAACAAGCCGCCCTTGGCTTCATCGTGCACGCCGAGCTTGCCGGTCTGGAAGTCCCTGGAATAGGCGGTGGCAAGCCGGTCGACCTTGTCGGCCGGCACGGAAAACCCGGTATCCTTCATGCCGAGCGGCCCGAAGATGCGCTCCTGCATGAACACCGACAGCGGCTGACCGGCGGCACGCGAGATCAGCACGCCGGCAACGTCGAGACTGGTGTGGTAGAGCCAACCTTCGCCGGGCTGGTGGATGAGCGGCAGGCTGCCGATGCGCTTCATGTAATCGTCGGGCGAGCCGCTGAAGGTATCGGCGCTGGGGGCCACATCAGCTTCTTCCATGGCGTGCTGAACGGGATAGCGGATCGGGTAGACCATGATGGCGCCGAGCCCGAAGCGCAGGGTGAGCAGATCGCGCAGCGTGATCGGGCGGCTGGCGGGCACTGTGTCGGTGAGCGAACCGTCGATCGCTTTCAGCACTTTGCGGTTCGCCAGTTCCGGCAGCCATTTGTCGACAGGATCGTCGAGCCTGAGGCGGCTTTCTTCGACCAGAACCATCGCGGCGGTTGCGGTGACCGGCTTGGTCAGCGACGCAATGCGGAAGATGCTGTCGCGCCGCATCGGCGCTGCACCGTCGAGCGCAAGCTTGCCCGCCGCCTCGACATGGGTTTCGCCATTGCGGCTGACCGCCCAGACGAGCCCCGGCACATCGCCACGGTCGACATGGCCGGCCATGACCTTGCGCATCCGCTCGAGCCGGTCAGGTGCGAAATTTCCCGTGCTCATCGCCGTGCTCCCTATCGTTGAAGTGCTGGTCGAAATCTCCGGTGCCTGAGCGCCGACGCTTTTCGGCGCCAACAGGGCTGCCGACAGTGCCGCGCCTTTCATCATACTGCGCCGGTCCAATCCTGCAGACATGGGCATAATGGCCTCCCAGAATGGTCATTTCGTCGTCGGCTACGCTACGGTCGGGACCTTCTCGACTTCGGCAGCCAGGGTTTCGAGCAGTTCCCTGCAGCCGGTCTCACGGTCAGCGGAGCCGTCCTGCCCGTCGAGGAACGAATCCTGCTCGGTATAGAATAGCCTTGTGCCGCTGCCTTCAGGCTTGAACTCGATGGTAGCGAGCGAAGCGGAAAAACGCGCGCCGGCAAGTGCCATGACATAGGCGATGACGATGCGTTGGTCGGTGACGATGTCGAGATAGGTCGTGTCGTTGGAAATCTCGGGGCCGCCCTGGAAGCGGAACCGGCTGCGTTCAAAGCCGCCAACGCGAAAATCAACTGAAAATTCGTCGACCTGCCAGCCTTCGCCCTCGGCGAACCAGCGGCGTTTGCGCTCGGCATTGGAAAAGGCGGCGAAAACTTCCGCCGGCGATGCGGCGTAAAGTCGGTCGATGCTGAAACTGGTGTGAACTGCTGCCATTGCGGTCATTTCTCACTCCATCGGAAAGGCTGCGAACCATATTGCAACTGGTTGCGTAAACTAACCAGTTGTACATTATGCAAACTGATTTTATATTGCAACTGGTTTTTTGGAGACATTTGCATGAACCAGACTCACCGGTCGGGCTGTCCGATCAACCTCACCCTTGAGGTCGTCGGCGACAAATGGAGCCTGATCGTCCTGCGCGACATGATGTTCGGCAACCGCCGCCATTTCCGCGAATTGCTGACCCAGTCCCAGGAGGGCATCGCCTCCAACATCCTCGCCGACCGGCTGAAGCGCCTGCTTGACGATGGGTTGATCACCAAGGCGGACGACCCCAGCCACAAGCAAAAGGCGATTTACAGCCTGACCGAGATGGCGATCGAACTATTGCCGGTGTTCGCGCAGATCGGCGCCTGGGGCCGCAAATGGCTGCCTGTCAGCGAAGAACTCAGCATCCGCGCCGAGTTGCTGGAAAAGGGCGGGCCCGAAATGTGGGACCGCTTCATGGAAGAGCTGCGCGCGGAGCATCTGGCCGCGCCCCTGCCCGCCAAAGCCGGGCGCATTCCGGTTCGCGCCGAGCTGCAGGCAGCCTATCTGGCGGTCGTGGCGCGCAATGCAGCCACTGGATGACACCTTGACGCAGCCGGCAGATCGGAACGGATAATGTCGTCTGGCTGTTGTAGCCTGCATGCGCCGCCGGTTCTTGATGGGCGGCGCGAACATCCGATCAAGGAGTAGCCGATGACATCTCACCCGACGCGCAACGATCTCAAGTCCAACGCCAAGAAGGTTTCGATCGAACTCCTCAACGCACGCCTCGCTGATGCGATCGACCTGGCACTGCTCACCAAGCAGGCACACTGGAACGTCAAGGGTCCGCAGTTCATCGCCATCCATGAGATGCTGGACGGGTTCCGCGCCGAGCTCGACACCCATGTCGACACCATAGCCGAGCGCGCCGTGCAACTTGGCGGCACGGCGCTTGGCACCACCCAGGTGGTGGCGGACGCAAGTAAGGTGAAGGCCTATCCGACCGACATCTTCAAGACCAGGGACCACATTGAAGCGCTGATCGACCGCTATGCCGAAGTGGCAAAGACAGTACGTCAGGCGATCGATGAGGCCGGCGAAGCAGGCGACGCCGACACCGCAGACATCTTCACCGCCTATTCCAGGGCGCTCGACAAGTCGCTCTGGTTCCTTGAGGCGCACATCCAGGAAAACGCCTAAGCGCTGAACTGCATCAGGCCGCGCTGGACACCAGCGCGGTCATGATCTCGGCAGCGGCAAGTGCCGCAATCACGGCGGGACGCTTGTCTTTCACGGCGTCGCCGCCGATCGGGCAGACGAGCCGGGCATAGCCACCCTCGCTGCCGCCTGCGGTCTTCAGGAACCAGCTCCTGAACGTCGCCTTCTTGGTCTTCGAACCGATCATGCCGACATAAGCCGCGTCTTCGCGCTTCAAGGCTTCGCCGACGATCAGGAAATCGAGCGCGTGGTCATGAGTCAGCACGACAAAGGCTGCACCCTCAGGCGCCTCGCGCACCATCTCCTCAGGCATTGGCGTGAGCCGCGTGACGACGGTGTCGGGCATGCCTTCGAGCGCGTCGGCGCGGGTTTCCACGACCACGACATTGATCGGCAAAAACGAAAAGGCCGAAGCCAGCGCMTGGCCGACATGGCCGCCGCCRAAGAYATAGACATGCGGCCGTGCAGCGTCCGAGACCTCGGCTGTGGCAAGCAGGTCGGCGCGCATTGCTTCGTCGACGTTTCTGATGGCGATCTCGACACGCCCGCCGCAGCACTGGCCGATCTCGGGGCCGAGCGGGATATCGAGAGTAATGTTCTGGTCGGCGCCGTCGAGTAGCCCCTCATCCCCCTGCCGGGACCTTCTCCCCGTAAACGGGGAGAAGGGGGCTGGCGCCAACGTCGATGCCCCCCTCTCCCCGTCGTCCACGGGGAGAGGGTAAGGGTGGGGGGCAGCACTGAGCATCGCC
>NZ_JBFUKO010000063.1:0-16263 GCF_056400805.1 Aminobacter sp. P4_H6_2 | reverse complement strand
CCTCCATGGCGCGATAGCCAGCCGATCCCACGCTGCACCTGTCCCACCATTTCGGGCAGTCTTGCGTCAGGGATGCTAGCGAAATCGAGCGCCGCAAAATTGACCCCGGCAGCAACGAAGGCCTCGGCAGCAAACGCGCTGTCCATGCCGCTGAGCGCGCGCCAGGCGCCACCATGAACATAAACAACCAGCGGCGCATTCGCCTCACGCACCGAAAACAGGTCGATCCGTTCGAGCGGCCCGTCACCATAGGAAAGGTTAAGGGGGGCCAGCTTTTGATGCGCGGCAATTGAAGCACTGCGATACCAGGCGATAATCTCGCCAGCATTGGGCGCCCAGGCACTCTGGTTGTAATTGAGGTCAAGCCTAGCCTGGTCGTAGTCGAGGAATACCGGGGCAGCGGTTGTTTGGCTCATGGTTGGCTTTCAGTATCGGAAAAAGGGCAGGTTCACCGCCGATAAACGACGCGACCGTCAACAATGGTGAGCTCTGCTTCGATCAGCGCCAGCTCGTCTGAGGCGCAGGTCAGGGGATCGGCGGAAAGCACCGCCAGATCCGCCAGTTTCCCCACGGCGATGCTGCCCTTCTCCTCTTCCTCGTAAGTTAGTGCGGCACCTCCGAGCGAGGCACACTCGAGCGCTTCCTCGCGCGTCAGCGCCTGGTCGGGTGCGATCAGCGCCCCAGTCCGGTCGCGACGGCTGACGGCATGGGCGATCGAATGAAACAGGCTGAGCGGGACATTGTCGCTGCCGAACGAGATTGGCACGCCGGCTTCGCGCAACGAACGTAACGGCACGATCTCGCTGGCTCGGTCCTTGCCCAATTTTTCGACCAACTCGCTGCCGCGTTTGTAGAGATAGGCGCTCAAATGGGTGGTGACGGCGAGGCCGAGATCGGCAACCTGCTTCACTTGGTCCGACGTGAGGCTGACGATGTGCCCGAGCACCCAGCGCTGATCGGAGATCGGCACGATTTCGTCGACCTCGGCAAATAGGTCGAGCATGTTGGGCAGGATGCCGACGGCGCGGATACCGTTGCGGGCAGCCTCGACAAGCACTGTCTTGAGCGCATCGCGTGGCAGTGACGAGTTGTAGTGGAAGCCGGCCCATCCCGTCTGCGGAAAGGCAGCGCTGCGCAATTCGCGCTCCACCGAGTTGTCGATCTCGCCATAGAGGCCTGCCATGCCCAGCCACTGGTCGCCGAGCCCGCGGCCGGCCAGCCAATGGCCCCAGGATTTAAGCAGTGCACGGCAATCGTCGGGTGAGGTTGAACCCCACGCAGGGCTGAAGATCATAGAGGCGCGAACCGTCTGCTGGCCCGAAGATCGAACCTGGCGGTATGCGTCGAGCACTTCCGAAGCGACGCCGTGGCCCTCGAACACGCTGGTCGTGCCTGCGCGGTTGTATGCCCGCATCGAGGCAGCCAGAGCCGAGACGCGCTCGGCCGGGGTGAAATGCGGCGCCTGCCGCATCAGCGATAGCTCGACCACCGGCATCTTGTTGGTTTCGATGAAGATGCCGTTTGGCTCGCCCGTCGCCTCATCGCGACAGATTTCCATGGATTCGGTCGGTGCAACCGTCGTCGCGTTGATGCCGGCCAGTCTGAGCGCCGCGCTGTTGGCGATCGAGACCAGCGGCAGGGTTGAGCGCCAGTAACCCCAGATCGAGCGGACATAGACCGGATTGTTTGGCGCTGCGCGGTCGAGATCCCAACGGTCTGGGAAGCGGTTTTCCGCGATGCCCGACAGCACGTCCTCATAGCTCGGCGGCTCGCCGATCGGCATCGTCACGATCCACTCGCCAGGCATTTTGGTGGCGGCAATCGCTGCGATCTTTTCGACGATGTCTTCGATCGAATGGCAACCCGACAGCGATGGGAGCGTGCTCTTCAGGCCTTCGCGATCCATGTGGGCATGTCCGTCGATAAGCCCTGCCACGGCAGTTCGTCCGGCAAGATCGACGATCTCGGTGCCTGGGTTCGCCAGCGCTCCTATGGAAGCCGATGTGCCCAAGACGGCAACGCGCTGCCCGGTGATCGCCACAGCTTCATGGATGCCGTCGTCAGCGACAACCTTGCCGTTGAGCAGTACGAGCGTCGGGCTGCAATTGGAAAACGCAGTGGCCATGGAAGTCCTCGAAATCTGCTGGTGTCTGATGTCGCAAACAAGGGAAGTGGCGACCGGCACCCTAAAGCTGCTCAGGCGCCAAGGTCGGGTTTGTCGTGATATCGACCGCCACGAACACCAGCTTGGTCAGTTCGATGTGGGCGTCCAACAGTGCGACCGCGCGGTCGACGTCATGATCGAGCGCTGCGTTCATCAGCTCGGTATGGGGCTCGAGCGCCAAGGCGGAGCGCAACGCATGGTAAGTTGTGCTTTCGCGCCATTCCGGCCCCTTTGATGCCGCAAGGCCAGGCGTGATAGCCAAAATGCGATGGTGGCGGCGCAACTGGTCCTTAATCTGCATGTAAAAGCGCATCAGCCACGGCGACTTGCTTGCCGAAAGCAGCGCGAGGTGAAAAGCCTCGTGCCTCTCCTTCCAGTCGGTGATGACATGCTCCTCAGGGTTTTCCACCGGCGGCTTGCAGCGCGATAGGCGGAAATGGGCAGCCACAAGGGCTGTCTCCCATTCCTCGCCGCCATTGGCGATGGAGTCCGCCAGCATAGGCAGTTCGACAAGGCGCCTGGCGTTGGTCAGGTCGCTCAACTCATCAAGTGACACCGGCGCGACGGTGTAGCCCTTGTTGGCGCTCGAAATGACGAGATGTTCGGCTTCGAGCCGCGATAGCGCCTCGCGCAGCGGCGTCCAGCCAATGCCATAGGCGTCGCGCATGGCGCCGAGCTTGAGGGGTGCACCCGGCAGCAGCCGGGTTTCCAGGATTTCCTGACGCAGGGTGCGATACGCAAACTCTGCCTTGGTGGCGACCTCGGGTCCGTCCATATGTGCCCCTCATATAATCCAGCCTGTTATATATAAGATACGCTGGGAAGTCGAATTATATATATCTATTGACATCTTCGAGAGGAGTCAGAATGATCGAAACCAAGGCGAGGCGCAACGGCGGGGCCCGCAGTGACGACAGCAGAGGCGCGATGAACCAGGCAGTATCCATGAACGTGGCCAGTGTGCCGCTTGAGATAGAACAGCGCGACGCGGCAGACCCGTTGCGTCACCTGCAGGGGCGCTTCCATCTTCCTCAAGGCATGGTCTACCTTGCCGGCAATTCGCTCGGCCCCGCTCCCATCGCCGCGTTCGACGACATCGAAACCGCCGTGCGCAAGGAATGGGCCGAGGGTCTGATCCGCAGCTGGAACGATGCCGGCTGGTTTTCGCTCGTCGACAACCTGGGCGACCGCATCGGCGCGCTGATTGGTGCAGGCGCTGGCCAGACCGTCGCCTGCGACTCGGTTTCGGTCAATGTCTACAAGGCTCTGCACGCAGGCCTTTCGCTGCGTCCTGGCCGGACCACGATCGTCGCCGAAGCCGGAAGCTTCCCGACCGACCTCTATGTCGCGGAGGGCGTCGTTGCCGGCCTTCCGGACATTAAACTGCTACTCGAAGGCGTCGATGCCGACAGGATCGAGGATCTGATCGACGCGCGCACTGCCGTCGTTCTCATCAACCATGTCGACTACAAGACCGGCGAATTGCGCGATATGGCGGCCCTCACTCGCTTCATCCACGAGGCTGGAGCTATTGCCGTCTGGGATCTGTGTCACAGCGCTGGCGTGATTCCGGTCGAGCTCGACAATACCGGCGCTGATCTCGCGGTTGGCTGCACCTACAAATACCTTAACTGTGGCCCGGGCTCGCCTGCTTTCATCTATGCCGCCACCCGCCATCAGGCGACCTTGCGCCAGCCGCTTACGGGATGGTGGGGCCACGCCGCACCCTTCGCGTTCGAGGTCGGATACCGCCCAGACAATGGCGCGCGCCGCCTTTTGTGCGGCACCCAGCCGATCTTGTCGTTGCGCGCCATCAATGCCGGCCTTGCCGCCATCGAAGACGTCGATATGGCCGACATCCGCGCCAAGAGCCTGGCTATGAGCGATGTGTTCATCGAACTCGTTGGTGAGACGTGCCGGGCTCACAAGGCAACGGTGGTGACCCCCAGCGACCACTCGCTTCGTGGCAGCCAGGTTTCGATTGCCTTCGAGAATGGATACTCGGTGATCCAGGCCTTGATTGCGCGCAACATCGTTGGTGACTTCCGCGCCCCCGACATGATGCGCTTCGGCTTTGCGCCGGCCTACCTCAGCTTCGCCGACGTCTACCGTGCGGCCGATGCCTTCAACGATGTTATGAGGTCCGGAAGCTGGCGCGACGAGCGTTTTGCCACGCGCCGCGCCGTTACCTGACACATCGGCGCGCCTCACTGGGCGCGCCGATCCATGCCGGTCGAACCGGATCGCGCCGTTCCAGAGGGCGGCGGCAACTTCCGCAACCCTTGGCTGCCATGGCCAAGGGTGACGCGGAGTATCAAGGGAGGGGAAATCCAATGTACAATCTGCTCAAGAACGGCCTGGCCAGCGCCATGCTGATGGCGGCCACCGCCGGTATCACCCCGCCTGCGCAGGCGGGGGTGACTATTGACGCCATCCGCCAGCGCGGCGAAGTCGTCTGCGGCGTATCCACCGGCATCGGCGGGTTCTCGATTGCCGACAGCTCGGGCCAGTGGACCGGCCTGACCACCGACTTTTGTCGTGCCGTTTCGGCGGCGGTGCTTGGCGACGCTGCCAAGGAGAAGTTCGTTCCGCTCAGCCCCCAGCAGCGTTTCACCGCCCTGCAGTCCGGCGAAATCGACTTGTTGACCACCGTTGCGACCTGGACGCTGACCCGCGACGCTTCGCTTGGTCTGCTCTATGCCGGGGTCTATTTCTATGACGGCCAGGGCTTCCTCGTACCCAAGTCGCTCGATCTCAAGAGTGCGCTCGATCTCGACGGCGCCAGCATCTGTACCGCCACCGGCACCACAAGCGAACTCAACCTCGCCGACTACTTCCGTGCCCACGGCAAGAAGTTCACTCCGGTCGTGTTCGAATCGCAGAACGAGGCGCGCGCCGCCTTCTTCTCCGGTCGCTGCCAGGCCTTCTCCGCCGATATGTCGTATCTGTCGTCGGTCCGCGCTTCCGACGCGCCGAATCCAGACGACTGGCAGATTCTGCCCGAGATGATCTCCAAGGAGCCGCTCGGTCCGGTCGTTGGCCGCAACGATCTCGAGTGGTACACGGTCGCCAAGTGGACGCTGATGGCGCTGATCGAGGCAGAGGAAAAGGGCATCACGCAGGCCAATATCGACAGCATGAAGGATAGCCAGGATCCGGCTATCCAGCGGTTGCTCGGCACGTCCGGTGACATGGGCGAAAAGCTTGGCCTCGACGCCGGCTGGGCTTATCGCGCCATCAAGCGTGGCGGCAACTACGGCGAGATCTTCGAACGCAATGTCGGCCCGAAGACGCCACTGCGCATGGAGCGCAATGCCAACGCGCTGTGGTCGCAAGGTGGCCAGATGTACGCCCTTCCCGTGCGATGAGACGATGACGGGCGCAACTCAATCAATGCGTTCGGCGGGAGGCTGGAGCGATCCGGCCTTTCGCGCTATCGCCACCCAGGTGATGGTGCTCGCGCTCGTCGCGGGCATCATCGCGTTCCTCGCCATCAACTTGATCGGCAATCTCGAAGAACGCTCGATCCGCACCGGATTCGGCTTCCTCTGGCAGGCCTCCGGCTTTGAAATTGGCCAGAGCTTCGTTCCCTACAGCGCCAGCTCCACCTTCGCCAAGGCTCTAATCGTTGGCTTGCTCAACACGCTGGTCGTCGCTATCCTTGGCATCATCTTGTCGACCGTCGTCGGCACCGTCGTGGGCGTCGCTTCGCTGTCGCGCAACCCGCTCGTCAAGCCGCTGGCCACCACCTATGTCGAGCTTGTCCGCAATGTGCCGCTGCTGCTCCAGCTTTATGTCTGGTATGCGGTGCTGACCCAGATGTTGCCGGCCGCATCTGCTGCGCCGCAGCTTCTGCCCGGACTGTACCTTGCCAAAAGCGGCCTGCATTTTCCCATCCTGCATTCGGGCGCCGGCCTTGTCCTTGGCGCGCTGATCGGAGGTGCCGCCGCCGCCATAGCCTACGTTTTCTGGTCGCGCCGCCGCGCCGACCTGACCGGTGCGCCCGCGCTATTGTGGCCGCGCGCAGTGTTGCTGCTCGGCCCGGCGATGGCTGCGCTGCTGTTCCTTGCCGCCACAACGCCTTTCGACGTGCCTGAGCCGACCCGCTTCGGCTTTTCCGGCGGCGGACTGGTGACCCCGGAGCTGACCGCACTGCTCATCGGCCTGTCGCTCTACAACGCAGCCTTCATCGCCGAGATCCTGCGCGCCGRCATCATGTCGGTCAGCCGCAGCCAGTCCGAGGCAGCAGCCTCGCTCGGCCTCAGCCGCGCCCACACGCTGCGTCTGGTGATCATCCCGCAGGCGCTGAAGGTCGCTGTGCCGCCGCTCGCCAGCCAGTATCTCAACTTGGCCAAAAACACCTCGCTGGCCATCGCCATCGGCTATCCCGACCTGATGTCGATAGGCAATACGATCATCAACCAGACCGGTCAGGCCATCGAGGTCATCGCCATCTTGATGGCCGTCTATCTGACCATGAGCCTGTCGATCTCGGCCTTCATGAATTGGTACAATGCGCGTGTCGCGCTGGTGGGTATGAAATGAGCGTAGCCGTCCCGAAACTGCGCCAGCGCCTGTTCGGCTCCGTCGGCAACTCGCTGCTGACGCTGGCGATGGTCGCCGCATTCGTCATGTATGTGCCGCCGCTGCTGCGGTGGGCCTTCATCGATGCGACATGGGTCGCCGCCGCCCCGGACGTCTGCCGCGCCAATGGCGGTGCCTGCTGGTCGTTCGTCCACGAAAAGTATCGGCTGATCCTATTTGGCCGCTACCCCTATGCCGAACAGTGGCGCCCGCTCGCCGCTTTGGCGCTGGCCATCGTCCTGGTGCTTGCCAGCTGCTCGCTGCGCTTCGGCTGGCGCACCGTCGTCGCCGGCTGGGCCATCGGCGTCACCGCCATCATCGTGCTGATGCGCGGCGGCGCACTTGGCCTAGAATATGTACCGACCGACCTGTGGGGCGGCCTGCCGCTGACCGTCTTCCTCGCGCTTGGCGGCATGGTCGGAGCGTTCCCGCTCGCTGTTGTGCTGGCGCTTGGCCGCCGGTCGCGCCTGCGCGTCGTCAAGTCAATCTGCGTCGCCTTCATCGAAATGGTACGCGGCGTCCCGCTGGTCACAGTGCTCTTCATGGCCTCGTTCATGATCCCGCTGTTCCTGCCCGGCAAGGTACAGGTCGACGCGTTGTTGCGCGCGCTCGCAGCGATCACCTTATTCAGTGCCGCCTACCTCGCCGAAGCCATCCGCGGCGGCCTCCAGGCTGTTCCTGAAGGGCAGGGGCAGGCAGCCGAAGCCCTTGGCCTGACCTACTGGCAGACCTCGCTTTTGATCGTGGTGCCACAGGCGTTGCGTCATGCCATACCCGCCATCGCCAACCTTTTCATCGGCTTGTTCAAGGATACGTCGCTGGTCGGCATTGTCGGCCTCACCGATCTGCTGCTCGCTACCAAGCAGGCACTTGGCGACCCGCAATGGCGCAGCTTCGCGCTCGAAGGCTACATCTTCGTCGCATTGATCTATGTCGCGTTCTGCTTGTTCATCTCACGCTACAGCCGCTCGCTCGAACGACGTTTGCAACATGGCTGATAGTAGTCTTGCTGCTCTCAACGTGGCCGGTGCTTCGTCCCCACTGTTGACGAGGCATAGCTGCGATCACCACTCGGCGAACGAACCATCGGCATGTCGCCAGATCGGGTTGCGCCAACGGTGGCCCTCCTTGGCGCGCTCCTTGACATAGTCCTCGTCGACATCGACCCCAAGACCGGGGCCATCGGGGATCGCGACATAGCCGTCCTCGTAGCGGAAGACGTCCTTGTTCTTGGCGTAGTCGAGCAGGTCGTTGGCCTTGTTGTAGTGAAGGCCGAGGCTCTGTTCCTGGATGAAGGCGTTGTAGGTCACCGCGTCGAGCTGGAGGCAGGCGGCGAGCGCGATCGGCCCGAGCGGGCAGTGGGGCGCCACGGCAACGTCATAGGCCTCGGCCATGGCCGCGATCTTGCGGCATTCGGTGATGCCGCCGGCATGCGACAGGTCGGGCTGGATGATGTCGACCACGCCTTCCTGAAGCACGCTCTTGAAGTCCCAGCGGCTGTAGAGCCTTTCGCCCAACGCGATGGGAGTCGACGAAAGTGCGGCGATCTCCTTTAGCGCTTCGCGGTTTTCGCTGAGCACCGGCTCCTCGATGAACATCAGCCGGTACGGCTCCAGTTCCTTGACCAGAGCCCGCGCCATCGGCCGGTGGACGCGGCCGTGGAAGTCGACAGCGATGCCGATGTGCTTGCCTACCGCCTCGCGCACTATGGCGACGCGCTCGACCGCCGCATCGATCTTGTCGTGGCTGTCGACGATCTGAAGCTCTTCGGTGCCGTTCATCTTTAGCGCGGTAAAGCCGCGGGAGACGACTTCCCGAGCGCCATCAGCCACTTCCGAAGGCCGGTCGCCGCCGATCCAGGAGTAGACCTTGATGCGATCGCGGCAGCGGCCGCCCAGAAGCTCGTGCACCGGAACGCCGAGCGCTCGGCCCTTGATGTCCCACAGCGCCTGGTCGACGCCGGCCAGCGCGCTCATCAGGATCGCCCCGCCACGATAAAAACCGCCGCGATACATGACGTTCCAGTGGTCTTCAATCAGCCTCGGATCCTTGCCGATCAGATAGTCAGCGAGTTCGTGCACCGCTGCTTCGACGGTGTGGGCGCGGCCTTCGACGACCGGCTCGCCCCAGCCGCTTATGCCTTCGTCGGTTTCGATCTTGAGGAACAGCCAACGTGGCGGAACGATGTAGGTCTTGAACGCTGTGATCTTCATGGTGTCGGCCCCAAATGCTCGCGCTCGTTCAGTCTCATATTCTCTGGGTCTTTGCCTTTTCCAGGTCGCGGGCGGCCAGGTCCAGGATCTCGTTGGCGGCGTTGCGTGCCGCTGTGCCGTCGCGCATCCGCAGCGCCTCGACCACGCCGTAGTGGACTTTCACGGCTTCATCGCGCCGGTCGACCGAGTTGGCCGTCGCCTCAAGCGCGAATTTCAGCGCGGTCTCGATTAGGCCGCCGATCTGGCGGAAAATCGGATTGTGGCAGGCGCCGTAGAGGACCTGGTGGAAGGCGGCGTCCGAACGGGCAAAACTTGCAACGTCGCTGCCGGCGGCCTCCATGCCTTTCCAGGCCATTTCCAGATCGGCTATCTCGTGTAGGGAAGCGCGCGTGGCAGCAAGCTCAGCCACCAGCGGCTCGATGGCGCGGCGTGTCTCGAGGATGGAATCGAACAGCTTCGGATCCAGGGTGTTCGGCGCGTGCCATTCCAGCACCTGGGGGTCGATGATGTTCCAGCTTTCCCTGTCGCATACGACGGTGCCGATCCGCGAACGGCTGAGCACAAGGCCCTTGGCGGCCAGCACCTTTAGCGCCTCGCGGATGACGGTGCGGCTGACGCCGTGTTCAGCGCCAAGATCGTTTTCGCTCGGCAGGTTTGCGCCGGTCGGATAACGGCCGGACAGGATGTCGGAGGCGATGGCCMGCACCACGTCGGGCATGACGCGCGGACGGCGCGCCTTTGCGGCGGTGCCGATCGTATCAGCCTTGGCGCTGTCCATGCATTCCTCCCCCTGACGTCTTGTCGTTCTTATGTGCGCTCCACATGCCGGACAATCCTGCCTCACGACAAATGCCGAGCCACTCCTCCGGAAAGGAAGCTATCTCATTCATCATACCAAGGCAATTGACTGGTATGATGAATGAAGCTAGCTTTTGTCATCCGGGCTGCCTGCCCGGCGCGTTTTTGGGAGGAAACCATGCGATTGTTGAATAAGGCGCTCGTTGCGGGCGCCCTTGCGGTTCTGTCTGTCACCACCATTGCTTCTGCCTATGCGCAGGAGACCAAGATCGGCTTCATCGTGAAGCAGCCCGAGGAACCGTGGTTCCAGGACGAATGGAAGTTCGCCGACCAGGCCGCCAAGGAAAAGGGCTTCACCCTGGTCAAGATCGGCGCCGAGGACGGCGAGAAGCTGATGTCGGCGATCGACAATCTCGGCGCCCAGGGCGCTCAGGGTTTCATCGTCTGCACCCCCGATGTGAAGCTTGGACCTGGCATCGTTGCCAAGGCTGAGGCCAACAACCTCAAGCTGATGACAGTCGACGACCGGCTGGTCAGCGCTGACGGCAAGCCGATCGAAGAAGTGCCGCATATGGGCATCTCCGCGACCAAGATCGGCGAGGCGGTCGGCCAGGCCATCGTCGACGAGATGAAGGCGCGCGGCTGGAAAGCCGACGAAGTGGGTGCGATCCGCGTTTCCTACGACCAGCTTCCGACCGCCGTGGACCGCGTCGAAGGCGCGATCTCGGTGCTGAAGGCGAATGGCTTCAAGGCCGAAAACATCTTCGACGCGCCGCAGGCCAAGACCGACACGGAAGCAGCGCTGAACGCCGCGACCGTCGTGCTCAACAAGAACGCCGGCATCAAGAAGTGGGTCGCCTTCGGCCTTAACGACGAGGCGGTCCTGGGTGCTGTGCGTGCGTCGGAAAGCGTCGGCATCCCGGCTGACGGCGTGATCGGCGTCGGCATTGGCGGCGCGGACTCGGCCATCAACGAGTTCAAGAAGCCGACGGCCACTGGTTTCATCGGCTCGGTGATCATCTCGCCGAAGCGCCATGGCTACGAGACCGCGCTCAATATGTATGAGTGGGTCGCCAATAACAAGGAGCCGGAGAAGCTGATCCTGACCGCCGGAGCGCTTGCCAAGCGCGACGACTTCCAGAAGGTCCGGGCAGAACTCGGCATTCAATAAGCCGTATCGTTGAACGGTGTCTGGCGGCGGATCATGATCCGCCGCCAGACATTTCGGAGGACCGTCAATGTCGTTTCTCGAATTTTCCAGCATCTCGAAAGCCTATCCCGGCGTTCAGGCCCTGTCTGACGTGTCGTTCGGCGTCGAAAAGGGCGCTGTGCATGGTCTGATGGGCGAAAACGGCGCCGGCAAGTCAACGCTGATACGTATCCTGTCGGGCGACCAGCATGCCAATTTGGGCGACATCAGCATCGACGGCGAGATCCAGAAATACACATCGACCCGCGATGCCTTTCACGCCGGCGTCATCGTCATCCACCAGGAGCTTCAGCTCGTCCCCGAATTGACGGTTGCGGAGAATTTGCGGCTTGGCCGCTTCCCGGCCAATGCCGGCGTCATCCAGGCGCGGCAGATGTTCGCCGAAGTCGGCGAGAAACTGAAATCCGCCGGCATCGACATCGATCCCCGCCGTAAGGTCAAGACGCTGTCSATCGGCGAGCGCCAGATGGTCGAGATCGCCAAGGCGATCATGCTCGACGCSMGSGTSATCGCGCTTGACGARCCGACCTCGTCGCTGTCSTCGCGTGAAAGCGAAATYCTGTTTGCCCTGATCGASCGCCTGCGCGSCGASGGCAAGGTCATCCTCTACATTTCGCACCGGCTCGACGAAGTGTTCCGCCTTTGCGACAGCCTGACTGTGCTGCGCGACGGCAAGCTCGCTGCTCATCACCCGAGCCTTAGGGATGTCACCCGCGAGCAGGTCGTCGCCGAGATGGTCGGCCGCGAGATCTCCAACGTCTGGGGCTGGCGTGCGCGTCCACTGGGCGAGGTGCGTCTGAAGGCCGAGGGCATCACTGGTGAGAAGCTGCCTGTACCCGCCAGCTTTGAAGCGCGTGCCGGCGAGATCGTCGGTTTCTTCGGTCTCATCGGTGCCGGGCGTTCGGAGTTGATGCGCCTCGTATATGGCGCGGATGCCCGTCGTGATGGCGCGGTCACGATCGATGGCCGGCAGGTCGAGATCGACGATCCGCGTCAGGCGATCCGTGCCGGCATCGTGCTGTGCTCCGAAGACCGCAAGCATGACGGCATCATCCAGGGCCGTTCGCTCGAGGAAAACATCAACATCTCCTCGCGGCGCCATCACACCCGCTTCGGCATTCTCAACCCGGGCAAGGAGATCGAGGTCGCCGAAACCTTCCTCAAGAAGCTCAAGGTGCGCACGCCGTCGCGCAAGCAGGACATCGTCAACCTGTCCGGCGGCAACCAGCAGAAGGTCATTCTTGGCCGCTGGCTGTCGGAGCAGGGCATTCGCGTACTGATCGTCGACGAGCCGACGCGCGGCATCGATGTGGGAGCGAAATCGGAGATCTACGAAATCCTCTACCAGCTGGCCGAGGACGGCATGGCCATCATTGTCGTTTCCAGCGAACTGCCCGAGGTGATGGGCATCTGCGACCGGATCCTCGTCATGTGCGGCGGGCGCATTTCAGCGTATCTCGACCGCGACCAGTTCAGCGAGCGCGCCATTCTGGCGGCAGCGCTTCCCGACAAGAAAACGCCAGACGCAATCGCATCCTAGAGGGACGGAGCATGACAAATTCTTTGAAGAAGGTACTGCTCGGCGATCAGGGACTGGTCGTGCTTTTTGTGCTGGCCTTCGCACTGGTGTCGATCTTCGTTCCGAATTTCCTCACCGAACGCAACATGCTTGGCCTGCTGCAGTCGGTCKTCACCGTCGGCATCRTTGCCTGTACCATGATGTTTTGCCTGGCGGCGCGCGACTTCGACCTGTCGGTTGGTTCCATCGTCGCCTTTGCCGGCATGGTTGYGGTCATGGCATCGAACGCGACAGGCTCGATCATCATCGGCATCCTCGCTGCGGTTCTCTGCGGCGGGATGGTCGGCTTGATCAACGGCGTGGTCATCGCCAAGTTCCGCATCAATGCGCTCATCACAACGCTTGCGACCATGCAGATCGTGCGCGGTCTTGCCCTGATCGCATCCGACGGCCGCGCGGTCGGCATCAACGACCCGAATTTCTACCAGCTCGCATTGTCCAAACTGCTCGGCGTCCCGACCCCGATCTGGGTGCTGCTGATCCTGTTCGTGGTCTTCGGCTTCGTGCTCAACCGCACAGTGTTTGGCAAGAACACGCTGGCCATTGGCGGCAACCCGGAGGCGTCGCGGCTCGCCGGCGTCAATGTCGACCGCACCCGCATCTGGATCTTCACGTTGCAGGGCATGGTTTGCGCCATCGCCGGCATCCTGCTTGCCTCGCGCATCACCTCCGGCCAGCCCAACGCCGCTGTCGGGCTCGAACTGTCGGTCATCTCGGCCTGCGTGCTCGGCGGCGTGTCGCTGGCTGGCGGACGGGCTGCAATTGCTGGCGTCATCGTCGGCGTGATGATCATGGGCATYGCCGAAAACGTCATGAACCTGCTCAACATCCCGGCCTTCTATCAATACATCGTCCGTGGCGTGATCCTGCTGCTCGCCGTGCTGCTCGACAATCTCAGGTCAAACGCGCTTGGACGGCGCTAAGCCGACCGATGTCTGGTCTGATCGCACTCGAAAACGACCGGCTTGCCCTGCGCGTCAGTACGCAGGGCGGCGCGGTTGTCGACGGCTACACAAGCGATGGCCGGCCGTTACTGCGGGCAGCTCTTAAGCCGGGTGAGGCGTTCGATGTCTTGAAGTCGGCATGCTTCCCGCTGGTGCCCATCGGCAACCGCGTCGAGGGCAACGGGTTCTATCTCGGCGGCAAACACTACGCCTTCGAACCGAATACCGATGAGCCCTTCTACATTCACGGCGACGGCTGGCTCGGCGAATGGACTGTCGAAGACGCCAGCGATACCGAGTTGCGCCTGTCTTTCGAGCAAACACAGCCGGCTAACTCCCCGCATATCTACAGGGCCGTCCAGACGATCCGGCTGAGCGACGCAACGCTGAGCCTCCATTTGGGTGTCGAAAGTCGCGGCGCCGAAGCGATGCCGTTCGGCATCGGCTTTCATCCCTACTTTCCCCGAACGGCAGGAACCTTGATCACGGCGCCTGCAAACGCATGGTGGACCGAGGCCCCGAACCATATGCCGGTCGCCCGGCAAGCCATTCCCGAAAACGCCGATTTTTCGAAACCTCGAACCTTGCCGCCACACTGGCTGAACAACTGCTTCGAAGGCTGGAACGGCCGCGCCCGCATCGTGTGGCCGGAAACCGGGCTCTCAGCCGAGATCGCCGCCGACCCGATCTTTTCCCGATATATGCTCTACGCACCCGACAGCGACCCCGGCTTCTTCTGTCTCGAGCCGATGTCGCATGCGCCCAACGCGCTGGCCATGGCCGGGCCTGCCGGGCTTCATGTGCTCGCGCCGGGCGAGGTCCTGTCGGGCGGCTTTTCAATCACCGTTTCGAATCTTGAGGACTTCCAATGACAGACCGTCTTGCCGGAAAGCGCATCTTCCTGACCGGGGCTGCCCAGGGCATAGGTCTCGCGATTGCCGAGGAATGCCTGAGGGAAGGCGCAAAACTCTTCCTGGTCGATCGCGACGGGCCGATGCTGCGTGACAGCGTCAACAGTCTCGGCGCACCCGAAGGCATGCTGGCCTATGGCGAAGCCGACATCACCGATGCCGCCGCGATAGAAGCGGCTGTGGCGCAGGCCGGCACCGTGATCGGGCCGATCAACGCGCTGATCAACAATGCCGGCATCAACGTCTTCAACACGCCGCTGGAAACCACCGAGGCCGAATGGCAGCGCTGTTTCGACGTCAACCTCAAGGGCGCCTGGAACTGCTGCAAGGCGGCGTTACCCGGTATGATTTCGGCCGGCGGCGGCGCGATCCTCAACATCGCTTCGACGCACAGCTTCACGATCATCCCGCGCACCTTTCCGTATCCGCTGGCGAAGCACGCTTTGCTCGGCATGACCAAGTCGCTGGCGCTGGAATATGCGGGGGCGGGCGTGCGCGTGAACGGGCTGGCGCCGGGCTATGTCGAAACGCAAAAGGCGATCGACTACTGGAACAGCTTCCCCGACCCGGTGAAGGCGCGCGCCGACACCATGGCGCTGCATCCCGGCAAGCGCATCGCCAGCACGCAGGAGATTGCCAAGGCGGCGGTGTTCATGATCTCGGACGAGTGCCCGTTCATGAACGCCGCCTGCCTTGTCGTCGACGGCGGCCTGAGCGTGCTCCAGCACGCCGTCTGATCGTTTCGTTCAGGCAAACGCCGCGTCGTAGGCCGATACGATGCCGCGTGCCTTGCCGCGGACGGTTTCGGCGCTGTCGCCCCGCGCGTAGATGTTCGTCGCCAGCCCGAAGGTGCTGACGCCGATCTTCCGGTAGTCGGCGAAGGATGTTTCGGAAACCCCGCCGACCACGCCAACGATCGTGTCGGCAGGCAGGATGGTCTTGATGGCGGCGACGCCGGTCGTCCCGAGTATCCCGCCGGGGAAGAATTTCAGTGCCGATGCCCCGCATTTGACCGTCAGAAGCGCCTCGGTCGGCGTGAACACGCCGGGCATGGTCAGCATTTTATGCTCCGACGCACGCTCGATCACCTCGGGCTCGATGTTGGGGCTGACGACCAGGCGGCCGCCGACATCGGCCAGCCGGTCCACCTGTTCGGCCGAAAGCACGGTTCCAGCACCGATCACCGCCTTGTCGCCGAAGGTGTCGATCACCCGGCGGATCGAGGTGTACGGATCGGGCGAGTTGAGCGGGATTTCGATCAGGTCGAAACCTTCCTCGATCAGCGTGCCGACCACCGCTTCGGCTTCTTCCGGCTTGATGCCGCGCAGGATGGCGACGAGGGACCGCTTCAGCTTCGGCCAGGCGATGTTTGAGGCCATATCTTTGTTTCCTTCTATGCCCAGATTGATTGCGCGGCCGAGAAGAGGCCGCGGCGGACGGCGTCGTCGGCGTCGACATGCCTGACGTTCAGGCCGACGCGCTGGAGCGCTGCGTTGTAGAGATCGGCGATCGAACCCGAGGCGACCAGAGTGACGTCCGTGTAATCAGGGAAGTTCTGCCGGGCCGCCGATGTCTCCGCCCCGATCAGCAGGCCGGAGAGATGGGCCGCGCCATCGGCCCTGGCCTCGAAATTCAGAAGCTGCGCCGCGCGCACGCCGAAAAGCCCRCCCAGCGAGAGGTCGGCGCCACATTTGTCCAGCGCTCGGACAAATGCCGGCGTGTCGGCCCCAAATGTGATGTCGGTGTCGATCGCGAAGGCGAGCGTGGAGTGCTTGTTGAGCAGGCTGAAGAGCTCGCCGGTCATGAAGGTGGAAAACCGTCTCACCCATCCGTCCTCGATCACAACCCACTTGCTGTGGG
>NZ_JBFUKO010000062.1:0-16272 GCF_056400805.1 Aminobacter sp. P4_H6_2 | reverse complement strand
GGATCATTTTCAGTCTTTACGCATCTTGGAGAGGAATTGAGCCACGCGCGGCAGGGCCATGCCCTTGGCCGAGAAGAACTCTTCGGTCGGCAGGTCGGCGATGAGCAGACCCTTGTCGAGGAAGGCGATGCGCGAGGAAATGGACCGCGCGAACTCGATCTCGTGGGTGACGAACACCATGGTGGTGCCGGTCTTGGCGAGTGCGGCCAGGATCGACAGCACTTCTGATGTCATCTCAGGGTCGAGCGCGCTCGTCACCTCGTCGAGCAGGAGGTAACTCGGCTTCATCGCAAGCGCCCGGCAGATGCCGACACGCTGGCGCTGGCCGCCGGAGAGCTGCGAAGGATAGGCGTCGGCACGATCGCTCAGCCCGACCGACTGCAACAGTTCGCGCGCCTCGGCCTCGGCCTGCTTGCGCGGCACCTTCAGCACCTCAACCGGAGCAAGGGAGATGTTCTGTACGGCGGTCATGTGCGGATAGAGGTTGAACAGCTGGAAGACAGTACCAGAGCGCTTGCGTGCCTCGCTCAGCTCGCGCGGCTTGGAAACATCGAAACCGTCGACCGTGATCTTGCCGGCGTCGATCTTCTCCAAACCGTTGATGCAGCGGATGAGGGTCGACTTGCCCGAGCCGCTGGAGCCCAGCACCGAAACGACCTCGCCCTGGCGGATTTCGAGATCGATGCCGTTGAGCACGGTGGCCGCACCGAAGGATTTGCGCACTCCCGATACGCTGATCATTACAGGCCTCTCCATGCCGTATGCGCCCTGAGCCGCTTTTCGAAACGGCTTCCGGCGTAGGCGACCAGCTTTGCGGTCAGGTAGTAGAGCGCGCCGACAGCAGTCCAGACGAGGAACGGCTTGAGCGTGCGCAGGTTCAGGATATTGCCGACCTTGGTCAGGTCCATGACGCCGATCACCGAGATTAGCGAGGTGACCTGCAACTGATTGACAAGGAGACCGGTGAGCGGGCCGATGGCAAAGGCGGCCGCCTGCGGCGCTATCACCCGGCGCAAGGTCTGCCAGCGCGTCAGGCCAAAGACACGCGCGGCCTCGATCTGGTCGCGGCCGACGGATTCGATCGCCGACACCGCGATCACGTAGATGAAGGCGGCACTGTTGCCCGACAGCGTGATGACAGCCGCTTCGGTCGGCGTGACGTTGATCTTGAAGAAGGCAGGCAGGCCGAAGAACACCAAAAACAGCTGGACCAACACCGGCGAATTCTTGAGCAGTTCGGCGACGAAGGTGACGATCTGCATCAGCACCGGCACGCGATAGAAGCGGATCACCGCCCAGAGCGAACCGACGACGAGCCCGATCAGGGTCGTCGAGACGAACAGCGCCAGCGATACGCCCAGCCCCTGCAAAAGCAGGACGATGTCGAACGGCGTGAAATCCCCGTAGCGCATCAGACCGCTCCCTCAGACTGGTGACGGTTGAGGTAGCGGTGCAGAACGCCGCTGAGGATCGAAACGGAATAGGTCAGCGCCGCATAGGCAACGAGCAGGACGAAATAGACCTCGAACGGCCTGAAGGTGTTGGAGGCGACGATCTTGGCCGAGCCGGTCAGCTCGTTAAGCGTGATGGTCGACAGGATCGACGACGTCAGGATCAGGTTGATGAAGACCGAACCCAACGGCCTGACCGAGGCGCGGAGCGCGATCGGCAAGACGATGCGGCGGAAGATGGTGCTTTTCTTGAGCCCACTGACCTGCGCCGCCTCAATGATACCAGGGTCGATGGCCAGGATGCCCGAGCGGATGACATCGGAGGTGAAGGCGCCGCCGGCGACCGACAGGGCAACCACGCCGGTGGTGAAGGCATCGATATAGATGCCGATCTCGGGCAGGCCGAAATAGAAGAAAAACAGCTGCACGATGAAGGGGATGTTGCGGAAAATATCGACATAGATGGCAGCCAGCCTGTTGAGCAGCGGCGAGGCCGAGGTCCGCATCGCGCCGACAGCCAGGCCGAGCACGAGAGAGCCGATGACGGCAAGCGTGCAGGCCTGCAGCGTCAGCCACGCCCCTTCCAGCAGGAAGGGGATATGCTTCGCAAGGATCGACAGGTCGAACTTCAAGCGGCACATTTCCCAAAAGTGAAACCGGTTTCACTCTGCAAAACGACCGAGGCTATGTCAACGGCAGCAACGCCTGTGTTTTCAGTTTTTCACACGCCATCCCACATGGAGTTCCAGCCTGAGTCAGCCGGTGCGCGCTCGCCCTTCGGGCGCCGCTCACAGCTTCCAAAACGACAACCGGCGCCTACGAGGGGCACTATCGCCGCCCTGCTTCAAGTCTTGTTTAAGCAAGTTACAATTTGTTAAGCATTCTGCCGCTTACCGGCGCGATCGTCACTTTAGCAACAGCTCATTTACCGATACCCATCATCCTTTAGGCTAAGCACCGGGGTACAAAACCGTGAAACGTTATGCCGCACTGATCGCGCTTTCGGCTTCGTTCGCCAGCCCGCTTGCCGCTCAGGCTGGCACGACGATGGAAACCAGGGGCAATGCCTTCGCACCGCCCGCTTTTGCCTCATTCTGCAGCCGCGAGCCCCGGCTATGCAGCACATCTGGCGGCAAAAAGGTCATCGCCTTGCAGTCCAGGCTCAACGCCGAGCTGCAGCAGGTCAACCGCTCGGTCAATTCCCGCATCAAGGAGCGCAGCGACCTTGTCGCTGTCGGCATGGACGATGACTGGCGCGTGCCAACCGCCTATGGCGATTGCGAAGACTTCGCCATCCTGAAGAAAAAGGAGCTGCTGGCACGCGGCTGGCCGGCATCGGCACTGCTGCTCACCGTGGCGCGCTATCGTGGTCAAGGTCATACGGTGTTGACCGTACGGACCAGCGAGGGCGACCTCATCCTCGATAACATGACCAGCTCAGTCCGCGACTGGTCGAGCACGCCCTACAGCTATTTTGCCCGCCAGGCGCAAGGCAACGGCCACCGCTGGGAACGCATCGGCAACGCCAGGCCGATCGTCTCGACGGCGCTCGGCAACTGACGCCAGACCTAACCTAGGCGTTCGAGCAAGATCGTCGGTTCGCCATGATAGGTGGTGCGGTCGATCTCGCGGTAGCCATTCTTTTCGGCGACGCGCAGCGAAGCACCGTTTGCCGGATCGATGATGCAGACGGTGCGGCCGCCAAAGCAGCTGTCGGCCCAGCGTACGAACGCCGCCACCGCCTCACTGGCAATGCCCTTGCCATGCATGTCGGCGACGAACCCCCATCCGGCCTCGGGAATGCCTTCGATCGAAGGTTCGATGTCGCGCTTGAGGTCATGGAAGCCGCCCTCGCCGATGAAGCGGCCTGTGGCCTTTTCCTCGACCGCCCAGAAGCCATAGCCGATCAGCGACCAGGAGCCGGCATGGCGCAGGAAACGCTGCCAGCTTTCCTCGCGCGTCCGTGGCTTGGCAATGAAACGCGTGACCACCGGATCGGCCCACATTTCGGCATAGGCGTCGAAATCGGCCAGCCGGTGCGGCCTGAGGATGGTGCGTTCGGTCTCGATGACGGGAATATCGGCAAGGTCAAAAGTGGTCATCAGTCAGGCTCCATCCATCGTTGCCGGGGATGTAGCACAGCCCGACAGCCAAGCAGCAGGCCAGATCGACATTTCAGCATCCGCCAACAGGATCAGGCGCGCCAGACCATCCGCATGTAGACACCGCCACGCTCAAGCTCGTCGAGCATCTGGTCGAGCCGCTTGCGGCGGGTCGCATCCAGCTTGGCGCGTTCGATCCAGCCGAGATAGTCGTTGCGCTGATAGTCCGGCCGCGCCTCATAAGCTGCAAGCACGCCGCGCGAGACAAGCTCGCTGCGGATCCAATCCGGCATTGAATTGATGTCACGGGTCAGGGCCACGGTTGAAATGTGCTCGGGAGCGGTTTGGTCGTCAATAGTGACAGCGGCAACCTGCTGACAGGCCTGCCGCGCGACTACTGGGCCGCCACTTCGGCTTCGGCGACCTCGACCGCATCGAGTTCGTCCAGCAGCACCAGCGGCGCGGGCTCGCTTGTCGACTTTTCCGGTGACTTGCAGATATCGGCGATGACGCATCGCCAGCAATCGGGCTTGCGTGCCTTGCAGACATAGCGGCCATGCAGGATCAGCCAGTGATGGGCATGCAGCATGAACTCGTCGGGGATGATCTTGACCAGGATCGCCTCGATCTGATCGGGCGTCTTGCCGGGCGCCAGCCCGATCCTGTTGCCGATGCGCAGGATATGGGTGTCGACCGCCATGGTATGGTGGCCGAAGGCCATGTTGAGCACGACATTGGCGGTCTTGCGGCCAACACCGGGCAGCTTGACGAGCATGTTCCGATCGTCGGGCACCTCACCGCCATGATCGCGGATCAGCGCCTCCGACAGGGCGATGACGTTCTTGGCCTTGTTGCGCCACAGGCCGATGGTACGGATGTGCTGGCCGACCGCCTCTTCGCCGAGCGCCAGCATCTTTTCAGGCGTATCGGCAATGGCGAAAAGCGCCCGCGTCGCCTTGTTGACGCCGGCGTCGGTCGCCTGCGCCGACAGCGCCACGGCGACCAAAAGCGTGAATGGATTGACGTGTTCGAGTTCGCCCTTCGGCGCGGGCCGCTGGACCTGGAAACGGCGGAAGATTTCACGGACTTCCGCAGCCGAGTAGAGCGACTTGGCACGCGTGGCGCGGGCGCGCGGCTTGGTGCCGGCGCGAACGGTGGCCTGCGACGCAGTTGGCGCATCTTTGGACTTGGGGTTTTTCATAGGCTCTCTATAATTAACCGACATGAGCGAGACAAACGCCACTTTTGCTGCCGACGAGCCCTTCTTCAAGGCGCTTTTGCTGCCGCACCGGTCGCTTGGCCGCACCGGTTTCATGATCCTGATGGGCGCCTTGATGTTCGGCTGGATCGTCACCGGCATCATCTTCCTGAGCTACGGCGCCTGGCCGATCTTCGGCTTCTTCGGCCTCGACGTCATCGGCCTCTACATCGCCTTCCGGCTCAACTATCGCGCGGCCCGTGCTTGCGAAGAAGTGACCGTCTCCCGCACCAGCCTCGACATCCTCAAGACCGCGCCTTCCGGCAAATCGGAGCAGTATCATTTCAACCCGTTCTGGGCGCGTTTTGCCGTCTCCCGTCACGACGAGATCGGCATCACCGACATGGCCGTGGTATCACGGGAAAAAAGCGTGCCGATCGGCAGCTTCCTCAATCCCGACGACCGCGAAAGCTTCGCCAAGGCTTTTTCGCGGGCACTTGCAACCGCAAGGAGCAGATGAGCAGGAATCGGGTGGGAAATACCCACCGACAGCGCGATATTGGCGTCCAAGGAGAYATGACCATGAACGCCCAGACGCAAACGAAACCCATCGCCACCCTGCAGCAGGACATCACGCCCGTCGGTTCCGAATATGAAACTGTGCGCCGGGTGATCGAAAAGATCAGCCTCGACTATCGCGACCAGCCTTCGCTCGAAACCCTAGCCGACGAAGTCGGCGAAACGCCGACCGGCTTGCAGAAGCTGTTCAGCCGCTGGGCCGGCCTGTCGCCAAAGGCCTTCCTGCAGGCGGTGACACTCGATCACGCACGCAAACTGCTCGACGATGGCCTGCCGCTGCTCGAGGCCTCGTTCGAGGTCGGCATGTCGGGGCCGGGTCGCCTGCATGACTTGTTCGTTACCCATGAGGCAATGTCGCCAGGCGACTACAAGACCCGAGGTGCCGGCCTTACCATCCGCTACGGCTTCCACATCTCGCCCTTTGGCGTAGCACTTGTCATGGTCACCGACCGTGGGCTCGCCGGCCTGTCGTTCAACGATGCCGGCGAAGARCGCGCGGCCTTTGCCGACATGTCTGGCCGCTGGCCCAACGCCACCTATGTCGAAGACATGAGCGCGACAGCACCTTATGCCGCCCACATTTTCGATCCGACCCGCTGGCGGCAGGACCAACCGCTGCGCGTAGTGATGATCGGCACCGACTTCCAGGTCCGGGTCTGGGAGGCGCTGCTCAAGATCCCGATGGGCCGGGCATGCACCTATTCGTCGATCGCCTCGGAAATCGGTTCGCCCAAGGCGAGCCGCGCTGTGGGTGCCGCCGTCGGCGCCAACCCGCTATCTTTCGTCGTGCCCTGCCACCGTGCGCTTGGAAAGTCCGGCGCGCTGACCGGCTACCACTGGGGCCTGACGCGCAAGCGTGCGATCCTGGGTTGGGAGGCCGGACAGGTCGCGGGGTGATGTGTCAAATGACAACGCACCATCTGGCAAGTGGACGCGACACAGGTTAGTTTCCGGCCGATTTTTCAGGAGACTGCCGTGATCACCGTTGTCGGATCCATCAACCTCGACCTCATCACCACTGTTGGCCGTCTTCCGGGTCCCGGCGAGACCGTTCCGGGCAGCGACTTCAAATCCGCGCCTGGCGGCAAGGGCGCCAACCAGGCGCTTGCGGCGGCGCGCGCCGGTGTACCGGTGCGCATGGTGGGTGCGGTCGGCAAGGACGCGTTTGCCAGCGAAGCGACTGCTTATCTCAAGGATGGTGGGGTCGACCTTTCCGGCGTCGCCCATATCCAGGCGGCCACCGGCATCGCGCTGATCCTGGTCGGCGGCGACGGCGAGAACATGATCGCTGTGGTTCCGGGCGCCAATGGCTCGGTGGTGCCGGGCGACCTCGCCAAGGCGCAGTTCAAAAAGGGCGACATCGTCCTTCTCCAGCATGAGATACCGCTCGCGACCGTAGACGCGGCACTCGAGGCGGCACGCAAGGCGGGAGCGGTGACCATGCTCAACACCGCCCCCTTCCGCGCCGAAGCCGCAAGCTTCGTCGGCAAGGCCGACTATGTCGTTGCCAACGAAACCGAGTTCGACCTCTACGCCGAGGCCCTGAGCCTTCCTGCCGGCGAGCGGCCGGAGCGCATGAGCGAATTTGCCCGCCGTACCGGCGCTACCGTCATCGTCACGCTCGGCGGCGAAGGCGTTCTGGCGGCAAAGGGCGACGAACTCGTCCATGTCGACGCGCTCAAGATCATGCCGGTCGATACTGTGGGTGCAGGCGACACCTTCTGCGGCTATCTCGCCGCCAGCCTGTCGACTGGGCTCGACCTCAAGGACGCGCTTCGGCGCGCGGCTGTGGCCGGGTCGCTTGCTTGCTTGAAGCCGGGTGCCCAGCCAGCCATCCCGCTCGCCGCCGAGGTGGATGCCGCACTCAAGGGTTGAGCGCAGCACCTTCTGGAGACGCGTAAAATCTCAGTGCTTAGTGTCGAGCGACCGCCGGAGGAACGGACATGTCGCTCGAACTTTACGCTGCCTACGTCGTTGCCTGTATCGTCATCGTGCTGATACCGGGGCCGACCGTCACGTTGATCATCGCCTCCAGTATCAGGCACGGCACGCGCGCTGGACTGCTCAACGCCGCCGGCACGCAGATCGGCGTCGCCATGATGATCGCGATTGTCGGCATCGGCCTCAACCAGATGATCGAGGCCATGGGCCACTGGTTCGAATGGGTCAGGCTTTTGGGTGCGGCCTATCTTATCTGGCTCGGCATCCAGATGTTCCGCTCGGGCGGCGAACTTGCCGCCRACGGTTTGCCCAAGCGACCGCGCGGCGGCTTTTTCCTGCAAGGCTTCCTGGTTGCGATCAGCAATCCCAAGACGCTGATCTTTTTCGGCGCCTTCATTCCGCAATTCATCGACCCGACCGCAAACTACGCCCAGCAGATCGTCATCATGGGCATCACCGCGATGGTTTTCGCAGCACTGTCGGATTCCACTTACGCCGTGGCAGCCGGCCGCGCCGGCAAGTTTCTCTCGGCCAAGCGCCTCAAGCTGATGACGCGCWTCAGCGGCACGTTCCTTGTCGGCGGCGGGGTGTGGCTGGCGTTTTCGCGCGCGCGATAGAACGTTTCGTCCACCTACAAAACAAAAGGGGCGGCCACGTGCCGCCCCTTTCTGTTCAACACTTGCTCTCAGAGCCGGCCGAGGCGCTCGACCAGCAGCTCAAAGAAGCCGTCATGGTCGATGTCCCGCATGACGGTGGCGTTCTTCTCGCGCTTGGTGACACCCCACCAGTCGACCACAGTCATGCCCATTGTCAGCTCCGACGCCGTCTCGACCGTCACGTTGCAGAAGCGGCCCTGGAACAGCTCGGGTTTGATAAGGTAAGCAATGACGCACGGATCATGCAGCGGACCGCCATCGGTGCCGTACTTGCCCTCGTCGTAGCGCTCGAAGAACTCCAGCATCTGGGCGGTGGCGAGGCCAACCTTGGTGCCGAGCTGGCGGAAAGCATCGATGCGCTTGGTCGTCGTCAGCGCCTTATGGGTGACGTCGAGCGGCATCATGACGATCGGCACGCCCGAGCGGAACACCACGTCGGCGGCATGCGGGTCGACATAGATGTTGAACTCGGCCGAGGGCGTGACATTGCCGCCTTCAAAGAAACCGCCGCCCATCAGCACGATTTCCTTGATACGCGGTGCAATTTTGGGCTCGCGGATCATGGCGAGTGCGATGTTGGTGAGCGGACCGAGCGGGCACAGCGTGACGGTGCCCGCTTCCTCGCGCATCAGCGTCTCAACGAGGTAGTCGACGGCGTGCTGCTCCTCGAGCTTCATCGTGGGCTCAGGCAGTTCGGGGCCATTGAGGCCGGTCTTGCCGTGGACTTCCTCGGCGGTGACGAGTTCGCGGATCAGCGGACGGATGGCGCCTGAGAAAACCTTGATATCGGGGCGGCCGGCCAGTTCGCAGATCTTGCGGGCATTCTTCTCTGTCAGCTTCAGCGGCACGTTGCCGGCGACGGCAGTGATTCCCAGGATATCCAGTTCGGGGCTTCCGAGCGCCAGCAATATGGCGACGGCATCGTCCTGACCGGGGTCGGTGTCGATGATAATCTTGCGCGGTATGGGCATTTTCTTTCCTTGTTGGGCAGTTTTTTTGCAGTCTTGAAGTTGCCGACGCGGCGGACCATATCAACAACAGTCGGGAAAATGCCACCTGGGTTTTTCCGCTTTATGTCGCTCTCGGAGGACAAGCTGTAACATGAGCCGTATGACGCCCTTTTCGAGCCCGCTTCTCTTGGGTTTCGACACGATGGAAAAGACGCTGGAGCGCCTTGCCAAGTCGGGCGACAGCTATCCGCCCTACAACATCGAACGCATCAGGGATGGTGACGAACGGAGCGAAAGGCTGCGGATTACGCTTGCCGTGGCCGGGTTCGCCGAAAGCGATCTCGACGTCACCGTCGAGGAGAACCAACTCATCGTGCGTGGCCGACAGAGCGAGGACAAGGAGCGCGAGTTCCTGCATCGCGGTATCGCATCACGACAGTTCCAACGCTGCTTCGTGCTGGCTGACGGAATGCGGGTGATCGCGGCCGATCTAAAGAACGGTCTGCTCTCGGTCGATCTCGACCGACCGGAAGCCGAACGGCTGGTACGGAAAATAAACATATCGGTAGCAGACTAAGAGCTACCGATGGCTCTCATGCGGGATGGCCGAATCGGCATCCTGGCTAGAAGGAGGCTGCAATGCCCAGTACTGACCAGAGACACACCATGACTACGGGCGAACTCGCCCATCTCGGCGAAGGTTCCGTCGCCTATCTCAGGAAGGTATCCAGCGACGACCTGCGCGGCCGTTTCCCAGGCCTCACAGAGATCGATCCCGGCCTTGAGCTGTGGGCGTTGTTTGCCGCCAATGGCGAGCCGATCCTATTGTCCGACGCTCGTGACCGTGCTCTTGCCGGTGCGATGGAAAACGATCTGACGACCGTCGCCATCCACTAACCCTTTGCGGTATCGGCTCCATTCGGGCCGATACGACAGGTGGCGAAACGGAAAAGGGCCGCGAAACGCGGCCCTTGCCAAGCTTTTCCAAAATCCCAAGCATCTACCCAAACGTCAAGCGGCGTGTGAAGCCGGCGTCTCCGACAGAAGCGCCAGGATGGCGGACGCGTCGCGCGTGCCGCGAATCTTGGCCACGGTATCGGCATCGCGTAGGACACGCGCGATGCGCGACAGCGCCTTGAGATGATCGGCCCCGGCCCCTTCAGGGGCCAGCAGCAGGAAGACGAGATCGACCGGCTGGTCGTCAAGTGCCTCGAAGTCGACGGGCGTTTCCAAGCGCGCAAAGACGCCTGTGATGCGCTTAACGCCTGCGAGCTTTCCATGCGGGATGGCAATGCCATTGCCGACACCGGTCGAGCCGAGACGCTCGCGCTGGAGTATGGTGTCGAACACCTCCCGCTCGGGGATGCCGGAAATCGACGCGGCCCTTTCGGCGAGAAGTTGCAGAAGCTGCTTCTTCGAATTCGCCTTCAAGGCCGGCATGATCGCCGGTACCTCGATTAGATCACTCAGATCCATGCTGAAATTCCCTTGCTGTGCTCACCGCCGCATTGCCCCAAAACCCCACATGCGGTCGGCGGCGACTATCCCTGGGCGACCTTAGCGGTCGAGGGATCTATCCAGCCGATGTTTCCATCCGGCCGGCGATAGACGATGTTGAGTTGCTCGTTGCCGGCATTGCGGAAGACGACAACTGGGCTGTCCTTGGTATCGAGCTCGATGACGGCGGACGCCACCGACATGGTCTTCAGCACCATCGTCGATTCAGCAACGATGGCGGGTGCGAAATCCTCAGGCACATCCTCATCATCGTCGACGAGCGGTGCGACCACGGAATAGGCGATATCGGTCAATTCACCGTTGCCGGCACCCAGATTGTGCGACTTGAGCCGGCGCTTGTAGCGCCGCAGGCGGGTTTCTAGCTTATCGGCTGCCGCTTCGAACGCGGCAGTCGGCTCCTGGGCCTCGCCGGTGGCTTGCAACGACATGCCCGAATCGAGCCGCACCACGCAATCGGCGGTGTAGCGCGAGCCAGCCTTCACGACGTTGACGTGTCCGGAGAAGCCGCGATCGAAGTATTTTCCGATCGCTTCGCCGATACGGCCTTCGATACGCGTACGAAACGCATCGCCGACATCCATGTGTTTTCCAGAAATACGCAGGCTCATCTGAAAACTGACCTTTTCTGTTCAGACTTCAAACCAGTCCGAGTTTATACCCGTGGCCGATGCAAACAAGCGTTGGCTCGCCTGTCTCACCGATTTTAAGTCCGAACCTGTCGGCTGATCTTGGGCCACCCACCGGCAGCCTATGGCTCGTATCACAAGCCATCTCGTGCCGCATCTTTCTTTGGCGGGCTTAGCCCTCTTCATGCGGGCGGGCTTCTAGCCACTTCATTAGGGATTGTCAATCAAGAGCCAGAAAGGCCACAATTCCGCGGGCTTCGGCCTAGCTGGCGCTGCCTGCGATCGCACGCTTTTCGCGCCGGCGCTGCACGGACGAGGCGATGTTCATGCCTTCGCGATATTTGGCGACGGTGCGCCTGGCGATGTCGACGCCACTTTTCTTCAGGATATCCACAATGGCATCGTCTGACAGCACCTCGGCGGCCTGTTCTTCCTCGATCATCTGCCGGATGCGGTCACGCACTGCTTCCGACGAATGCGCGTCGCCACCTTCGGCAGAGGCGATCGAAGCGGTGAAGAAGTAGCGCAGTTCAAACACGCCACGCGTCGTCAGCATGTATTTGTTGGCGGTGACGCGGCTCACTGTCGATTCATGCATGCCGATGGCATCGGCCACGGTGCGTAGGTTGAGCGGCCTGAGATGGCGCACGCCGTGAACCAGGAAAGCGTCCTGCTGGCGCACGATCTCCGAGGCGACCTTGAGGATCGTCTTGGCGCGCTGGTCGAGGCTTCGCGTCAGCCAGTTGGCGTTTTGCAGGCACTCGCTGAGGAAGTTCCGCTCCGAGGCATTCTTGGTCCGCCCGGTCACCTCGGCAAAATAGACCTGGTCGACCAGCACGCGCGGCAAGGTTTCGGGATTGAGCTCCACCGCCCAACTGCCGTCGGCGGCCTGGCGCACCTCGACATCGGGCACGWTGGTATCGGCGGCGCCCCCGGCAAAGGCGCCGCCGGGCCTGGGATCTAGCGCGCGGATTTCTGCCAGCATGGCGAGCAGATCCTCCTCATCGACGCCGCAAAGACGCTTGAGGCTGACGAAATCGCGCTTGGCCAGAAGGTCGAGATTGTCGATGAGTGCCGCCATCGCCGGGTCGAGCCGGTTGCGGCGGGCAAGCTGGATGCGCAGGCACTCGGCAAGATCACGAGCGAAAAGCCCTGCCGGATCAAAGCCCTGGCAACCTGCAAGCACCCTGAGCACAAATGCCTCGTCGACACCGAAGCGCGTGGCGATCTCACCTGGATCGCCACGGAAATAACCGGCTTCGTCGAGCCAGTCGGTCAATTCCGAGGCAACGAGCCGCTCGGCCGGGTCGATGAAGGAGAAGGAAATCTGCTCGCCGACATGGTCGCGCAGCGTGATGGCGGCCGCTGCCATGTCCTCCATGTCGAAACCATCGGACGCACCACCCGAGCTTGAGCCCGGAGACGACGACTTCCATTGCATTGCAAGGTCTGGCCCCATGCGCTCGACAGCGCCGGGATCGTCTGGAAACAGGTTTTCGAGCGAGGTGTCGAGCTTGTCGGAGATTGCCTCCGAGCTCCATCCCGACTCGGCCTCGAACCAGTCCTCGCTGGCGCTATCGTTTGCCTCGCTGGGTGTTTCGATCTTCGGAAATGGGTCGGGAGCGTCTTCAGGCGCGTCCACCCGCTCCAGCAGGGGATTGCGCTCGATCTCGTCATCAATGAAGCGTTCGAGCTCGGTATGGGTGAACTGCAGCAGCCTGATCGACTGCATCAGTTGTGGCGTCATCACAAGGGACTGCGACTGCCGTAGCTGTAATTTCGCCGACAGCGCCATAGACTGTTGTGACCCGATCCCGATTCAAGGCGGCCGAAAGCCGGCGCGCCTGCCAGCTGCGATAAAACTGGCCCGGCTTTTGCATGTCAAGCAGATTGGGGTTTCGGCAGAGCTATTGCCAATGCATCAGCCGGCAGCATCGAGCGCCGGCTGCACATTCAGCGATTAGAGCGTGAAACCCTCGCCGAGATAAAGACGGCGGACATCCGGGTTGGCGACGACCTCGTCGGCGCGGCCGTGGGTCAAAACCTCGCCAGCATGGATGATGTAGGCGCGGTCGATCAGGCCAAGCGTCTCGCGGACGTTATGGTCGGTGATCAACACGCCAATGCCGCGCTTGGTCAAATGCCGGACAAGCTGCTGGATGTCGGCGACTGCGATCGGGTCGATACCGGCAAAAGGCTCGTCGAGCAGCATGTAGTTGGGCCGGCTGGCCAGTGCGCGCGCAATTTCAAGACGCCGCCGCTCGCCACCTGACAGCGCGATGGCCGGCGCCTTGCGCAGATGGCTGATGTGGAACTCCTCAAGCAACGCATCGAGCGACTTCTCGCGCTCCTTGCGGCTCTTTTCGACCACTTCGAGAATGGCGCGGATGTTGTTTTCGACCGAAAGGCCCCGGAAGATGGAGGCTTCCTGAGGCAGATAGCCGATGCCGAGACGCGCGCGGCGGTACATCGGCATCGCGGTCACGTCGAAGCCATCGATCTCGATGGTGCCCTGATCGACCGGCACAAGCCCTGTGACCATGTAGAAGCAGGTCGTCTTGCCGGCGCCGTTGGGACCAAGCAGGCCTACGGCCTCGCCGGCGCGCACGCCAAGCGTCACGCCGGAGACTACCTGCCTGCCCTTGTAGCTCTTGGTCAGGCCCTTGGCGATCAGCGTACCCTTGAACTTACCGTTCTTGGCACCGCCAGTTATCGCGGGCGCGGCAAGCTTTTGCGCCGAGCCGGGCTTCAGACGCGACAACAACCGGGATAGTTCAGTCATTATTTCTTCTGCGAACTCGGCGTAATCGACATTATGACGCGACCATTGCTGTTGGTGCYCTTGGTGCAGCCGTCGACCTGCGCCAGGCCGGTCTTCATCTGCACGGTAAGCTTGCAGCCAACCAGAACGTTGTCGCCTTCCGACAAAACGACTTCCTTGCCGGACATCACCAGCACCTCGGTCTTCATGTCGAATGTGCCGCGGTCACCAGTGGCAACCTGCTTGTCGGACTTCACATAGACCTTGTCATCGACTTCAAGCCGATCGATCTTGGCGGAGCCGGTGGCCGCCGAACCGCCGTCTTTGGCGTAATAGACTGTCATCTTGCCCGACTTCATCAGTGTCGGCCCTTGGGTGACATTGACGTTGCCGGTGAAGATCGCGAGGTTTTCCGATTCGCGAACCTCGAGCTTGTCGCTCTCGATCTGGATCGGCTGATCGCCGGAGAGCTTGAGGCCCGAAAGCCTGCTCTGGCTGTCCTGCGCCAGAGCGCCGGCGGTGCAAAGCACAACACCCGCGCATGTTAACGCGGCCAACGACCGCAAAGACCTAATTTGCCGCACTCCCGCCTCCGCTATCATTCTGCGCCGCCTTCAATCGCGCCGGATCGATGTCCACGCGTACCCTCTTCTCAAAGACGACAACCTTGCCGTTTTCGAGCATCGACATCGAATCGGACGTGATCTTCGAACCGTCAAGGCTTATTTCAACCGGTTCGGTGGTCTTCATCTCGCCGCTGCCCATATCGAGATACGCCGATTTGAGCTTGGCGACCATACCGTCACTGGTCTTTACTGTGACCTGATCCGTCAGATTGAGCGTATTGCCCGCGCGATCATAAATACCACGCGCCGCAATGACCTCGGCAACGCTCTCGGCGGTGATCGGCAGCTTGGCGTCAATGCCAAGCAATTCGACCACACCCTGGTTGGAGGGATCTTGCACGGCGCGGTCAGCCGTCATCGAATAGGGCAGATTGGTCCGGGTGAAGCCGCTGAGCTGAGGCTTGGCCATCACCAGCTTGCCTTCGGAGAAGGCAGCACCTTCAGCCTTGACCTTGAAGGAGGGCGGTGCGGCAAGATAAGAATAGCCGCCGAACAGCAAAGCAAGCGCCACAGCCGCCAGCGGCAAAACGCGTTTGAGAAAGCGGACGCGGCGCGAATGGCGCGACGCCAGGTCGAAAGCATCGCCGCGCGAAGTCGCAAGCGCAATTGCGGTATCCACCGCAACGCCGCCACCGCCGCCACTCGTATCGATCGGTCGCGCCAACGCAAATGTCCCTTTTTCGAACTATCTAGGCCGTGTTCAGGCCGGCACGGTGAAGCGGATGAAAGCCACGAAAATATGACCACAAGGTCAAAGAAATGCTGCCGAACGTACACGCCCCGCGCGTCCAGCTGCCGAAAAGCAAACCCCAATATGGCTATTTACATTACAAATCCAAGTTCCCGCAACGGTAGGTGCGTCAGGAAAGCGGTGGCTCTCGCCAAAGCGTTGCGATAAAAGCGCAAGCCTCACAGCATGCGAGGCACGCCATGTCCATGAAAGCCGACGATCTCATCGACCGACGCCGGTTGCGGCGCAAAGTGACTTTCTGGCGCGTTGTCGCCTTTGTCATTGCGGCACTGGCCATTGTCGGCCTGTCGACCTGGCTCGCCGGCGAGCGGATTCCCGGCGTCACCAGTGACCATATCGCCAAGATCAGGGTCGACGGCACGATCACCGAGGACGAGGAGCTGCTCAAGCGCATCGACGACGTCCGCAAGTCGGCCGCGGTCAAGGGCGTAATCCTGTCGATCGATTCGCCCGGCGGCACCACCGCCGGCGGCGAAGCCATCTTCGATGCGGTGCGCAAGCTTGCCGCCGAAAAGCCCGTCGTCACCCAGGTCGGCACGCTGGCCGCTTCGGCCGGCTACATGATCGCCACGGCCACCGACCATATCGTGGCGCGCAAGTCCTCCATCGTCGGCTCGATCGGCGTTCTTGTGCAATATCCTGACCTGACGGGCCTGATGGACAAGATTGGCGTCAAGCTCGAAGAGGTGAAGTCATCGCCGCTGAAGGCCGCGCCCTCGCCGTTCAAGCCAACGACTGAAGAAGAACGCGCGATGGTCCGCAACATGATCATGGACAGCTATGACTGGTTCGTCGTCATCGTCGCCGATCGCCGCTCGATGTCCAAGGCCGAAGCCACCGCCCTTGCCGACGGCAGGGTCTTCACCGGGCGGCAGGCGCTGACCAACAAGCTGATCGACGAGGTCGGCGGCGAAGATCAGGCAATTGCCTGGCTCGGCACCAAGGGCGTCGACACCAAGCTGTCGGTGGTCGAATGGAAGCCGGCGCGCAGCGGCAGCTTCTTCTTGCCGACAGCACTCGCCCAGGCGCTGGGCCGGGCCCTCGGCGCTGGCGACCTTTCGTCGGAACTGCTCAAGGAAATGGGTGCCGACCGCTTGTTCCTTGACGGTATGC
>NZ_JBFUKO010000061.1:0-16301 GCF_056400805.1 Aminobacter sp. P4_H6_2 | reverse complement strand
GCCCTCCTTTAACGTCACGCTCGTAGGCTTTGGCCAGCGACCAGGCCACACCACGCCCATCACGCACCACATGAATGACCCGTAAGTCTATCGTCGGAACAAGGGCCAGCGCCATCGCCCTTCCCGGCAGCTTCGAGGAATCGACGATCACCTTTTTGTTGGATTGCGACAACATCGCCTCGAAAAGGCGCCCGGTGTGATGAGCGTAGAATTCAAACTGCTTTCGATTTCCAAGTCCAGACGACAATTTCGCGTGCCCGAACAATCCCTCGATTTTTCGTTGGCACTCTTGATACTGGGGCATCAGCGACACGCGCTGACCTTCGCACCATTGTCGCAAGGCCGGACCCCAGAAGGTGCAGTCATGGACCGGCTGGCCGCACGCGCAGTATTCGTTCTTTCGCCAGACTTGCCGCGTCAGCGCCGTAACTTCTCCCCCGCCGAGCACCTGGGGATGCTGTCCCAAGGCGATATCAAGCACAGTCGTCCCACTGCGCCCGTAACCTGCGACATAGACAACGCGAACTGGTTGCGTCGCCGGCATACGCGCCCCCTGCCCCTAGGCTTAGGCTAGGCATCCTACCCGACTTCGCGTGCAGCATTCAATTCCGGACGACACCGGATTTTCCTGACTTGCTATCGGCAGACGAAGCCTGTGATTTGGCCTTTAGCATTTTTCAGGATCTGGACGCGTGGGGTTAATGTCATGGCATCGTTCAACCGACTGAACGCTCGACCTGTGCAATCCACCGCAGATGCGATGCAGGTGTTGCTCGGCCTCCATTTGCCGCGTCCAGCGCGATTTTATCAGCAGATGATGCTCATTCGCCTCGTCGAGGAGCGCCTGCTCGAGCTTTTCTCACAGGGGCTGTTGTTTGGCACCACGCACACGTCGAAGGGCCAGGAGGCCAATGCGGTGGGGGTGCTGAATGCGCTCGACCGGGACCGCGACGTCGTCTGGAGCAACCATCKCTGCCACGGCCATTTCATCGCCTATTCGGGTGAGATTGAAGGGCTGATCGCCGAGATCATGGGGCGCGTGAGCGGTGTTTGCGGCGGGCGCGGCGGCAGCCAGCATCTGTGTTTTCGCAATTTCCACTCCAACGGCATCCAGGGCGGCATAGCGCCAGTTGCAGTCGGAAGCGCATTGGCCATGAAGGAAGACGGTGCGATTGCCGTGGTATTTCTTGGCGACGGCACGATGGGCGAAGGCATTGTCTACGAAAGCCTCAACCTTGCTTCGGTGTTCGGCGCACCTGTGCTTTTTGTCGTCGAGGACAATGAGATCGCTCAAACCACGCCGAAACACCTTGCCGTCGCCGGGTCGATTGTCGGCCGCGCCGAACCATTCGGCGTGCGGAGCTTCGCTTACGATGGCAGCGACCCGATCGAGATCCATGCGCTTGCCATGAAAGCCGTCGAATATGTCCGCAAGGGCTCCCGCCCCGCCTGGCTTTATCTCCGCACCGAGCGGATCRGCCCCCACAGCAAGGGCGACGATACGCGCCCAGCCGAGCGTATCGAGCAAGCGAAAGCGCGCGATCCGATCCCCCCCATGCGTCGCCGCGTTCCCAACTTCGAAGAAATTGACGCGTTCTGCCGGGCCGCTGTCGACGATGCGGTGAAGCAGGCATCCTCGGCTGATTTGGCGCGGGCCTAGTCCATGCGTGTCGTCGAGTCGATCAATCGCGCGCTTCACGACCTGATGAGTGCCGACCCCAACCTGATTATCCTGGGGGAGGACATCATCGATCCCTACGGCGGCGCGTTCAAAGCCACAAAGGGGCTGTCATCAGCCTATCCGGATCGCGTCTGGACCACGCCCATCAGCGAGGCAGGTCTGGTGGGCGTGGCTGTCGGACTGGCGCTCAAGGGAAAGCCTGCCATTGCCGAACTGATGTTCGGAGATTTCATGGCACTTGCTGCTGATCAGTTGATCAACCACGCAGCGAAATTCCCGTGGATGTACAACGATCAGGTCGAGGTGCCTTTGATCGTGCGCGCTCCCATGGGCGGAAGGCGCGGTTATGGCCCAACGCATTCGCAGAGCCTCGAAAAGCACTTTTGTGGTGTTCCCGGCCTGACGGTCCTTGCCGTGCACGAGTACGCCGATCCGGCGGCACTGCTGCATCGTGCATTTTCCGCACGGTCACCGCATCTGATCATTGAAAACAAGGTGATGTATGCAAGGCCCGTGCATGGCGCGGCAGCGCTGCCGAGCCCGCTCAATCCCGACGTGGCGATCATCACTTACGGCGGCTGCCTGGAACAGGCCGTAGCTGCAGCACACCGTCTCGCCGAGGAAGACGAAATCGTGGCAAAGGTCGTCGCGGTCGAGCAGCTCTCTCCATTTCCCGAACAGGCAGTGCGAAACGCTGTTCGCGGTTGCGCATGCGTGGTGACCGTTGAAGAAGACTCGCCAGGCTGGGGCTTCGGGTCGGAATGCGCGCATAGCCTGATTGGCCATATCAAGCATTTCAGAGCCCTGACGGGCCCCGATCATCCGATCCCGTCCAGCCGGGAATGGGAGAACGATGTTCTGCCCGGATCGGCCGCCATCCGTGCAGCTTGCCTTGAATTGTTTGAGAAAGACTGACGGCCCATGAACCTGTCCATCGAAACTCCCCGCGTTAACGCCAACGAGGATCATCTCCAAGTCATCGATATCAAGGTTGTCGAGGGGCAGCGAGTTGAGCAAGGCGACATCTTGCTCGTTCTCGAAACCACCAAGGCTGCCATCGAAGTCGAGGCGCCACAGGCCGGTATGATAGGTAGGCTCCAAGTCCAGGTCGGCGCGTTTGTCGAAGTCGGCACTGTCTTGTGCCAGATCGTTGATGCGACCGAGGACGTGGAAGCAACAGATCCTGAAGTCATAAAGTTAGAGACCAAGGAGATCACGATAACGGCCAAAGCGCGCAAGGTCGCGGACGAGATCGGCATCGATCTTGCCCATGTCAGCCCCGCCAACGGCCGTATCGGCGAGGCGGAAGTGCGCGCAGCCGCAATCGGAATGGGTCGTCCAAGTCCCGCACCGCGCCAAGCGCCCGATTGCTCGCGCGATATGCGGCGCGCCTTGATCATAGGCGGCGGCGGGCACGCAGCCTGCCTGATCGATGCGCTCAGCAACTCTGGATACGACATCGTCGGCTGCATCGATCAGGCACTGCCGGTTGGCCATTCCGTCTGCGGTGGAATTTCGGTTGTTGGCAAGGAAGACCTACTGGAGCCCTTGTTTTCGGCGGGCACACTTTATGCCTTCATCGGAATTGGCGGCTCAGAGTCGAACGAGACCAGGCGCATGATGTTCGAGCGCGCCACCACGATGGGCTTCATGTTACCGCCGGTGGTTCATCCCTCAGCGGTGATATCGATCGGAACGCATATCGGGCGCGGCTGCCATATTCTCGCGGGCGCTACGATCGGGCCGCGGTGCACGATCGGAGGCAACGTCATCGTCAACCAGGGCAGCATCGTCTGCCACGACAGCATCGTGGACGACCACGTGCATTTAACACCGGGCGCTATCCTTGCGGGCGGTGTCAGCGTTGGTTCCATGACGGTCGTGGGCATGGGCGCGACCGTGCTATTGGGCGTAAAGATCGGTAAAAATGTCCTGATCCACAATGGCTCGGCCGTTGCCAGCGACGTAGCTGACAATACCCTTGTCGATGCCCACGGACGGCGACAGAAGCGCCAGCCAAGCTCGCTCTGAGTTCCATGTGCGCTGGCGCGCCCCATCGACTGCAGATCAACGAACTCGTCCTAGACTTACCCTAAGAATGTCCAGAGAAACGGGGCAATTCCGGTCGACCGGTCCGACGAGTTTGCCTTCGGCTGATTGCGGTCTGGGCGAGAACCAGCAGCGCTTTCTTGAGCCTTGGTCTCGCTAGCTTTGGGGTGCGATTGGCCAGAGCCCATAAAGATGGGCATAGTTGCATGCCCGGGCGCGCTCACATCCCTCACCTTGAACACAGCAATACATGTCGCCGCAAGGATCTTCAGATCCAGCCAAAAACTTCTGTTGTCGACATACCAGACATCGAGCGCCAACCGTTTATCCCATTCGAGAGAGTTGCGGCCATTCACCTGGGCTAGGCCGGTGATGCCGGGCAAGATGTCGTGTCGACGCGTCTGCTCGGGCGAGTAGCGTCCCAGATACTCCATCAGCAAGGGACGCGGCCCGACCAGGCTCATTTCGCCGCGCAGCACATTGATGAGGGAAGGCAGTTCGTCGAGGCTGGTTTTCCGCAGCAACTTGCCAAAACGGGCCAATCTGACGCCATCCGGCAGAAGATTACCGGCCAGGTCCCGTGCTTCCACCATGGTTCTGAATTTGAATATTGTAAATGGTTTGCCGTGAAGCCCAGGGCGTCGTTGCAAAAACAAAATCGGCCTCCCCAAGACGGCAAGAACAGCGATGGCGATCAAAATGATAAGCCAGGACAGCGCAATGAGAAGTGATGTCGCAACAATAAAATCAAATCCGCGCTTAAGCATCATTCTTTACCTTCACCGCCCTAACTTGCGGCTTAGCCACAAATGGAAATTTCTCGACTCGCTTTGCCGCGCTGGCGGGTTCGAAGCCGATGGATTCAAATGGGATTCTAACTCAATATTCTAACAGAGCCTTCAGACAGCAAAACGAGTTTTTTCCTGACCAGCTGACACTGGAACTGTCTTGGCCCGGTAGAGCAGCGACGCTGCCATTTGGGGTCGCGCGCGCGAAGCGCGAGCTGGCCGCCGCATTGGGGAAAAACCTGTCGTCACGATAACCTGGCCAAGAGGTATTTTCTCTCGTAACGAAGCATCCTCGGGCTGAGTATGTCGGACTACGCCGTGGCGGGTTCGGCATGGCAAGTTTCCCCGACGGAGAAAAGGTCATCTAGATATGGTCGTCAACAAGCAGCCGAAGGCCTTACTTTCGACCGAGCTCGCGGCGGCACCCAGACGGCACGAGGCAACGTCCAGATATGCGCGCGAACGACCGCAAGGCCACGCTCATGACCTTGGATGACGTCGATTTCCTGATCATCGGGGCCACCAAGAGCGCAACGACCTGGCTGCAGAAGTCGCTCCAGACAGATCACCAGGTCGGCATGCCGGAACCGGAACTCCACTATTTCAGCCGGAAATTCGATCGAGGCGACGACTGGTACCTTGCCCAGTTCCCGCAAAATGCGGACGGCCTTGTTGCTGGCGAGAAATCCAACTCCTACCTCGAAAGCGCCGAGGCGGCGGGTTTGATATCCAGAAAGTTGCCGAAGGTGAAGCTGGTGGCCCAGCTTCGCAATCCCGTCGAGCGTGCGTATTCGGACTACTGCATGATGTATCGGCGCGGGGAGATCGGTCGCGATGTCGCGTGTTACCTCGACCCGCGTAGACCCCAGAATACCCGCCTCATTAGCGCCGGCCTGTACCATAAGCAGTTGCGGCCCTTCTATGATCGCTTTCCTTCCGATCAGATCCTTGTAACTTTTTTCGAGGTGATGAAGCTCCGGCCGCAAGATCACCTCGGCGCCGTGAGGGAATTCCTTGGCCTCGCATCTGGAGGTAYGGTCGCCTGCATCCAGACTAAAATAAAGGACAAGACCACCCCTATGGTGGGCCCCAGGGTGCGCCGGGCCCTCCGGCCGATAAAGCCTCTTGCAGCTCTGTTTCGCGACACCGCGTATTTCCGCAAGGTTCATGCAATGCTCAGCCGCGAGACTCGATACGCTCCGCTGCCTGCGGGCGTACGAGAGCGGCTGGTCGACTATTATGCCCCCGATGTCGAGGCCTTAGGGCGCATGATCGGAAGGGACTTGTCCGCCTGGCTGGCAGACAGTCCCGCTTCGCCGGAGGGCGGAGCTGAGAGCGACTGACGCGAAGGGCAAAAAACCCGCAACTGCGTAAAATCGGAACCACTCAAGGGTTTAACTGACACATCCCGCGCGTCGTGCACCTTTCCAACACCTTTCCAACAATTGACAGCCACCACAAGATACAACGCCGGACCCGGAGTTGAAACCGCGCGGCTGCAACCGCTCTCCGCCCACGCATCAGCTCCAAGGGTCGCTCCTCGCGTGGGTCCGAGAAATCAAGTGCCATGCGGCACCAGCGGGGGGGGTTCACATGAGACACAACCATATCGCTGCGAAAACAGCGCAATTGCGAGACTTAGGCGCAAACGCCAACGGAGAAACTAATACGCCTCAGCCCAATAGCCCGTTACTTGTAACCGTGGCAGCTTCGCTGACTAAGAAATCCCCCTACCTGCGCGCGCGATCGCGGATCTCTTCTGCGGTGAAGTCAACCATAAGCAATCGATATCTCTACGCAGTCGATCTTTCGCTTAGCGCGCTGGCGCTGATGCTGGCGGCGTGGCTCCGTTTCGGCCCGCAAATGTTCCTTACCGACGCCCGCGCGGCCAAAGCGCTCGCGATTCTGACTGCGGTGTTTGTGGTCATCTGCGCTGTAACCTTTCCCGCTGCAGGCCTGTACAAGCGCAAGTGGAAATATGCCTCCATTCCCGATTATGTCGTCCTCGTGCAGGCGATCCTGATCGCCTCGATGGTCCTCATGACGTTCGTCTTTTTGTATTCGCGTTTCGCCATCATTCCGCATTCCATCATCGCAATCGAGATCATGGCGCTGGTATCGTTGCTGGCTGCCGTCAGGCTTAGCTTCCGGCAGGAAGACTTCAGGACCCTGATCGGTGCCCTGCATTGGGCGCCGGCCGATCTCAACCCGCGCATCCCAGTGCTGCTTGTCGGCGCGGGCCACGAGGCCGACCTCTATTTGCGTGCGCTGCAGCGCGACTCGACATCGACGCACGAACCGGTGGGGTTCCTCAACAATTCTCCTGACGAGACCGGGTCGATGATGCGCGGCGTCGCGGTGCTGGGCTCGACAGATGAATTCGACGCCGTCGTGGCCGAACTTGACGGCCGAGGCCAGCGGCCTCGCCACCTCATCTTCACAGCACCGCTTTCTTCATTTGAGAGCGGCGAAGCGGAGCGGCTGATCGCCTGCGCCGACCGGTTGGGCATGGCCGTTTCACGGCTGAATCCCGCGACAGAATTGCGAAATCCCCGAGTTGCCACCGAGTTCGAACTGCGGCCTATCGAGCTCACCGACCTGCTGGAGAGGCCGCAGGCTGCGCTCGATGTCGCCGCCATGCAGCGTTTTATCGGCGGCCGCCGCGTCATGATCACTGGCGCCGGCGGCTCGATCGGTAGCGAACTGGCTAGACAGGTAGCAAGGCTCGCGCCATCACGGCTGGTTCTTGTCGATAGCAGCGAGTTCAACCTCTACTCGATCGACCTTGATCTTGCGGAAAATTTCCCCGCCATAGAGCGTTCGGTGCATTTGTGCGACGTGCGCGACAAACGTCGTGTCGAAGGGGTGTTCGCGCAGCACAGGCCGGAACTCGTATTCCACGCCGCCGCCCTCAAGCATGTGCCGATGGTCGAGCTTAACCCCTGCGAAGGCGTGCTCACCAACGTGTTCGGCACGATGAACATCGCCGAGGCGGTGAAGCGCTGGGGCGCGCTCGGCATGGTGCAGATTTCCACAGACAAGGTGGTAAACTCACCCAACGTGATGGGGTCCACGAAGCGGCTTGCCGAACTCTATTGCCAGTCACTCGACCTGGAAGGAGCGACCGACGCTGCCTCTCCGCGTTTCATGACCGTGCGCTTCGGTAATGTGCTTGGTTCCAGTGGGTCGCTGATCCCGTTGTTCAAGCGGCAACTTGCACGTGGCGGGCCACTGACCGTCACGCACCCTGAGATGATGCGCTTTTTCATGACCATTCGCGAGGCCGTCGAACTGACGCTTCAGGCGTCGGCCTATGGTCTCGAGAAGAAGTTGGGAAGCGGCGAAATCTTCGTTCTCGACATGGGCGAGCCGATCAAGATCATCGACATCGCACGGCGGATGATCCGCCTGGCCGGCTTCGTGCCCGATCAGGACGTGCACATCCAGATCGTCGGCTGCCGTCCCGGAGAAAAGCTGTTCGAAGAGCTTTTTGACGTCTCCGAGAAGCGGGTCAATCCGCCTGTCCCTGGAGTCATGGGGGCAGTGCCGACGCCAGTGCCACTGTCCGTACTTTATGAAGGCTTCGAGCGCCTGCGTTCGGCGGCAATGGAAGGCGATACCAAGTCTGCTTTTGAAACGATGAGCTTCATCCTGTCGCAGAGCGATGGACGCAATAATGGGCTGACACCATGATTCCCACAATGCCTCCCTCCTCGATCACACAGCAAACGCACCCCACCATCAAACAGAGCCATCTCGACCGGCTGGAAGCCGAGGCCATTCACATTTTCCGGGAAGTCGCGGCAACGTTTTCGAAGCCGGTGATGCTGTATTCGGTCGGCAAGGATTCTTCGGTCCTGCTGCATCTGGCGATGAAAGCCTTCTATCCGGCAAAGCCGCCGTTTCCGTTTCTCCATGTCGACACGACCTGGAAATTTCGCGAAATGATCGCGTTTCGCGACGCCATGGTGACCAGGCATGGCTTCGATCTCCTGGTTCATATCAACGAGGATGGCGTTCGCGAGGGCATCAATCCCTTCGTTCACGGTTCCAACACCCATACGCACGTGATGAAGACGGTCGCGCTAAGGCAGGCGCTCGACAAATACCGCTTTGATGCCGCGTTTGGCGGGGCCCGCCGCGACGAGGAAAAATCCCGAGCCAAGGAACGCATCTTCTCCTTTCGCAATACCAATCACGCCTGGGACCCCAAGAACCAGCGGCCGGAAATGTGGAAGATCTACAACACGCGAGTCGCGCCGGGTGAATCGATCCGCGTCTTTCCGCTGTCGAATTGGACCGAACTCGATATCTGGCAATACATCCTGCAGGAAGAAATCCCGATCGTACCACTCTATTTCGCCAAGCGGCGGCCGGTCGTCGAGCGCGACGGCATGTTGATCCTGCGCGACGACGAGCGCATGAAATTGCTGCCGGGCGAAACCGTCGAGCATCGTCTCGTTCGCTTCCGCACGCTCGGCTGCTATCCGCTGACCGGCGCCATTGAATCGGACGCTTGCGACCTCCAAGCCATCGTCATGGAAATGCTCACCGCACGGACTTCCGAGCGTCAAGGCCGTCTCATCGACAAGGACGAGACCGGTTCAATGGAGAAGAAAAAACGCGAGGGCTATTTCTGATGACGAGGCACGACCTTCCCGTTTCCGCCGCGCGTTTCGACTATGGCGACTTCATAACGGACCAAAACGAAAAGTCGCTGTTGCGGTTTTTGACCTGCGGCTCGGTCGACGACGGCAAGTCAACGCTGATCGGCCGCCTGCTCTACGACACCAAGCTGATTTTCGAGGATCAGCTTGCCGCGCTGGAAAGGGATTCTAGCAAACATGGCACCAATGGTGCCGACATCGACTTCGCGCTTTTGGTCGATGGCCTGGAGGCCGAGCGGGAGCAAGGCATCACCATTGACGTCGCCCACCGCTTCTTCGCGACGCCCAAACGCAAGTTCATCGTCGCCGACACCCCCGGCCACGAACAATATACCCGCAACATGGCAACCGGCGCTTCGACCGCCGATCTGGCCATTGTGCTGGTCGATGCCCGCCGGGGCATTCTGCAACAGACCCGCCGCCACTCCATCATCGCTTCGCTGCTCGGCATCCGTCACGTAGCTCTTGCCGTGAACAAGTTCGATCTGGTCAATTTCGACCGGGAGGTTTTCGAGCGCATCTCAGCTGAATATCGTGACTTTGCGTTCAGTCTCGGCTTCCAGTCGATCGAGCCGATCCCGATGTCGGCACGCTATGGCGACAACGTCACCCGGCCGTCGGATGTAATGCGCTGGTATTCGGGCCCGACGCTGCTCGAACACCTCGAGGCGATTGCGATAGACGGCGACGCGGTGGACAAGCCGTTCCGTCTGCCAGTCCAGTATGTGAACCACCCCAACCAGGATTTTCGCGGCTTCTCGGGCACCATGGCGTCGGGATTTGTCAGCACTGGCCAGACCGTAGTTGCAGCGAAGTCGGGGCGCTGCTCGCGCGTGAAGCGAATCCTCGTCGGTACAGCGGATAGTCCGCTGGCAATCGCCGGCCAGTCGGTCACCCTTTTGCTGGAGGACGAGATCGAGATCTCGCGCGGCGACGTGCTGTCCACCGTCGATGTACGCCCCGAAGTGGCGGACCAGTTCCAGGCTACAATCGTCTGGTTCGACGACAAGCCGCTGCTGCCCGGCCGGCCTTACATTCTACGCACGGAGACCGACCAGGCARGAGTGACGGTGACTGCGCTGAAACATCGGATCAACGTGACGAGCTTTGCCAAAGAAGCCGCAGCACATCTCGACATGAACGAGATCGGCGTATGCGATCTCTCTGTCCAGGCGCCAATCGCTTTCGACCRCTACAGCGACAACCGTGTCACCGGCGCGTTCATCCTCGTCGACCGCATGACCAACGCCACCGTGGGTGCTGGCATGATCAGCCATCCGTTGCGGCGCGCGCGCAACATCCACTGGCAGATGCTCGACATCGACCGCAGCCAGCGCGCGGCGCAAAAGTTTCAAAAGCCAGCCGTACTGTGGTTCACTGGCCTGTCGGGATCGGGCAAGTCGACAATTGCCAACCTGCTTGAGAAAAAACTGAACGCGGCTGGCCGGCACACCTATCTGCTCGACGGCGACAACATCCGCCACGGGCTCAACCGGGATTTGGGTTTCACCGAGGAGGACCGGGTCGAAAACATTCGCCGCGTGGTCGAAGTCGCCCGGCTGATGGCCGATGCCGGGCTGATCGTGCTCGTGTCCTTCATTTCGCCATTCCGCGCCGAACGACAGATGGCACGCGAACGGATGGAAGAGGGTGAATTCGTCGAAATATTCGTCGACACGCCATTCGAGGAATGCGCAAGGCGCGATCCGAAGGGGCTTTATGCGAGGGCCCTGAATGGCACGATCAAGAATTTCACTGGTCTCGATTCGCCCTACGAACCTCCCGAGAACCCGGAACTCCATCTTCAAACACTCGGCAGAAACGCTGAGGAGATGTTGGATGAACTGGAGAATTGGCTCGATGAGCACAGTATGGTTCGCTGCTTCAACCCTAGCGGACAGGAACCCGGCCCTCGGGAGTCGACGGGCGAGCACTCCACGACTCGAACTTAGCAATCTGGAGCGCCCGTGCACGGCGACCGGCAATCCCTTGCCGATGCCGTACAGGAGGAGGAGGAGGTTGCGATATTCGCGTGACGCCTCCCAACTGTCCGCCGAGGCTGATTGACTCCCGCACGTCCGCAGCCTGCGTAGCGACGTCGACGCTCCAGCAGCTTCTTGTACGACTTCTCCAGGCCCTGCACGTGGATCGCCGGCCCCAGGACCTGATTGGGTGTCATCTGAATATCCGTTCTCTCGTTACTGTTCGTTGCCCGCGACCCGATCAATGGCGTCGGTCAGCTGTTCCCGCTCCTTGTTGGTCCCCTGACCCTACGAGTAGTTCATGAGAAACGTCTCCGCGAACTCCAGGGGTTCTCCCCGACGATCTCGCGGATCGGGGTTCCGTTCGCGGCGCTCTGCTCGAATGGATCTGCAAGATCCTCCAGCATCGAAAACAGGGTGTCCCCTTTCGTTATCGCCCCAAAGTATATCAGGTACTGATTCAGCGCATCGATCGCCGTGCCATAGTTCGCGGGAAGCCCTTCCGTGCGCGCCTTGTACTGCAGGTAGCGCTTCTTCTGCTCGAGGGACCCTGTGATCTGCTCGATCCATCCTGTGGCCATGTCTAATACCTCCTTCGCGGAGCTGTTCGAGCTATCTCCGCCATGGCAGGCCCGTCCGGCGGCACTTTGCCTGTGCGAATTTACACCCCGCTCATTTCGCACCTGAACAGCGCTTTACCCCTTCTCCATCATCACCCGTGTCCGCCGCTTGATCTCAACGGCATTCACAAACGCTATGGAGACGCCCGATGAACGGTCGAAACGCCGGCTTGCCGCCACGCTTTCTGCGCACCAAGGAAGCGGCCAATTTCCTCAGCCTCTCCGCCCGCACCCTCGAAAAGCATCGCACCTACGGAACCGGCCCCGCCTATCGCAAGCTTGGCGGCCGCGTCGTCTACGCCATCGACGATCTCGAAGCCTGGGCCGATCGCGGCGCGGTGACGTCCACCTCCGATCCGCGCGGTACTGTCCTTCCCGCCAAGCGCTATCCGACAACGCCTCCGGCGCATGCCGGTCGATACGCCCGCTGATTGCGCGGCGGTTCTCTTTTGTCGGGTCGGACTCGCCCACAGTCGGAACGCGGACAGCTCGATCTGTTCCATGCGCTTCCAGGCAACTTCGCGCCCCGCGATGCGCAGGACCTCATGGCCTATCCATTCTTCTCTCTCGCAAAATCGAAACGCGTCACGCCCATCGACTTCAAGGCTGGCGACGAGACCATCCGAGTCGAGGCCGTGCCGGATCATGGCATGGCCACGATCTGGGACGCCGACATCCTGATCTGGGCCGCCAGCCAGATCGTCAATGCTCGCGACGCTGGCTTGCGCACCTCGCGCCTGATGGCGACCACACCTTACGAAATCCTGACCTTCACCAGCCGGGGCGTCGGCGCGCGCGATTACCAACGGCTGAAAGCCGCGCTCGATAGGCTCCAGTCCACAACGGTCGCGACCTCCATTCGCCAGCCGGCGGAAGGCCGCCGCCATCGCTTCTCCTGGATCAATGAATGGCAGGAGCGCACTGATCGCGAGGGACGGCCCGTCGGCATCGAGCTGATCCTGCCCGACTGGTTCTATCGCGCCGTCCTCGATGACGCGCTCGTGCTGACCATCGACCCGGCGTATTTCGATCTGACCGGCGGCCTCGAGCGCTGGCTCTACCGGATCGTGCGCAAGCACGGCGGACGGCAGTCCTTCGGATGGAGCTTCGACTTCGCGCGTTTGCATCAGAAGTCCGGCAGTCTCTCGCCGCTCAAGCACTTCGTCTACGACCTGCGTGACATCGTACGCCGGCAGCCCCTGCCCGGCTATCGCCTCGCCATCGCGCGCCAGGCCAATGGCCCAGACGTCCTCACCTTCGTCGGTTCCGATCCGACTTTTTTCACCCCGCCGCGCCCGCGACGGAAGCCGTCAACGCGCTTTGGGGAAAAGCTGTGAATTCACTCGTGCTATCGGGGACCGCCCCTATCGTGCCATCGGGGACCCGATCCTCGTGCTATCGAGGACCGGAATCGACGATTCATCGTCCCGATTCAAAGCCTTGCGGCCGCCGTAACTTATCTAACCCAGATTCCTTCGGAATCTTTCTAACGGACCCGCGTCTTGGCTGGCTTGGGGATAACATCGCCAAGCCAGCGAAGAGCGGCCCATGCGGCCGGTTTCACCGCGCGGCCCACCGTCGACATCACGCCGGATCTGCGCGGTCGCATCCAGATCGCCGCGTACAAGCGCGGCATCCCATCACCGACATGCCTCCCGACCTGGTCGCGCGCGAATTCAACGCAACATCAGGAGACAAAACATGAACTACATCGCAGCCTCCCGCATGCGCGGCGGCCCGACGCTGGCCGCGCTCCCAGTCAACAACCTCATCCATGTCGAACTGACCTGGATCGAAAAGAAGATCGAGCACTGGATTCGCTTCGGCGCGTCCGCTCATGAACAGATCCTCGACCGCCGCCGTCGCATCCTCTCCTTCCGGCCCGGCACCGTCTTCGCCTTCGTGCGCTGGGCCTCGAACGACTTCGGCACAATCATCTCGCGCATCGACATCGTGCGCGCCGTGACACGCGGCGAAGCCTACCAGACGCTACCCTTCGTGCGCCCCGGCGGCGACATCCTGCTCAAGATCGAGAGCTGGCCTAAGGTCGAGCGCGTGCTGCAGGCGATCGACGCCATCGAGCAGCTCGGCATCGATCCAGAAGCGGTCTCCCCGGACTATTGGCGGCAAGCCCACAACCGCGTGACCGCCGGACAGGAGCCGCGCACCTATTCACTCGAACAGCATCGCGCGTTCCTTCTGCGCCGGAGGGCGGAGCCATGAGCCGCATCGCCATCGTCCTCTCGACGGTGTTCGTGACGATGGGCGTCGGCTATCCGGCACTCACGCCGATGCCGATCAAGCTCATTTGGAACGCCTCGCCCAGCGTGCCGATCGGGCTCTATGAGATCGACTTCGACGGTCCGTTCGAAGTCACCGATCTTGTTGCCGTCGACGCACTCGAACCTCTCGCGACGTTCCTCGCCGAGCGCAGCTATCTGCCCAAGGGCGTACCGCTCCTCAAGCGCGTTCGCGCGGTTTCCGGCCAAACCGTCTGCCGCAACAACCTTGCCATCACCATTGACGCCATCGAGGCCGGCTCCGCACTCGAGCGCGATCGCACCGGCCGCGAGCTGCCTGTCTGGCAGGGCTGCCAGCACATTCCGAACGGCGAAATCTTCCTCATGAACTGGCAGGTCCGCGACAGCCTAGACGGTCGCTACTTCGGCCTCACCTCCACTGACCAGATCATCGGCCGCGCCGTCCCGCTGTGGACCGACGAGGAAGGCGACGGTCGCTTCGAATGGCGCGCACCCATGCGGTGAGCGCGCAACAGGCGACGCTTCGCCGCGCCGTCCTCAGCATCACCGCAACAACAGAAAGGACCCATATCGTGGCTCAGATCGGACAGTTTACGCGCGAGGTGACAGGCTTTGTCGGACGCGTTCACACCCTCACCTTCCACCTTGAACTCGCTATCGTCTCGGTCGATCCGGGCGACACCGAGAATGCGCCCGACTACCGCATCCATCGCGGATCGGAGGATGGACCGGAGGTCGGTGCGGGCTGGACGCGCACGAGCGACAAGGCAGGCGAATACATCTCGTTGCAGCTCGACGATCCGACCTTCGACGAGCCGATCCGCGCGCGCCTGTTCCAGAACGGCGACGACGCCTCCTCCTGGTCGCTGCATTGGAACCGCCCGCGTGAGCGCGGCGAGAAAGCGTAAGCAATGCAGTTTCCGGGCATGTCATCACCGCAGCGGCGGCGGCACAAGCTGTGCCGTCGGCTGGCAGATGGAAGGCGGCGCGTTAGCCCGCGCCTTGCGCTTCTTCTCCTTTTCGGCCTTCTCCTCCATGCTTGCGCGACCGGCACTGCTCTTGCCGAGCCAGTCGCTGCACTACAACCGTCACAGACCGATCCCTATGCCGCTCACATCGCCGATGCCTCGAGGCGTTTCGGCGTTCCGGTCGCCTGGATACGCGCCGTCATGCGCACGGAGAGCGCAGGCGACCAACATGCCGTCTCTGGTGCCGGAGCGCGCGGCCTGATGCAGATCATGCCCGACACATGGGAGGAATTGCGCACGCGTCTGTCACTAGGTCGCGATCCCTTCGATCCACGCGACAACATTCTGGCGGGCACCGCCTATCTGCGCGAGATGCACGACCGCTTCGGTTCGCCGGGGTTCCTCGCAGCCTACAATGCGGGGCCGGCGCGCTACGAAGGCTATCTTGCAGGGCGTCCATTGCCCACGGAGACCCGCGCCTATGTCGCGACGCTCGCCCCTCTTATCGGTGGAGGTTCGCTGACAGATTCAGCGCCGAGACCCGCTGCGTCGATCACGGCGGAATCTCTAGCATGGCGTCGCTCATCGCTCTTCGTTCCGACCGCCGTTGGCATCGTCGCCGCAGAGCAGACGCAATCCGACAGCGACAAACCCGCAACGGTGGAGAGTGCCAGCGTGCGCGATGTCTCCGCCACCACACCGCGCTCGAACGGCCTCTTTGCCGTGCGTATCAGCGCAGGAAGCCCGCAATGACGGTTTTCGTGGCGTGGCGCGAACTTGCGTATCCCCGGAGAGGATGTGCGGCACGGTGGGGTGGCGCAGGGAAACACGGTAAGCGTCCGGGGGCTGCACGTGATGTCAGGCATTGACAGGATTTGCCGCTTTCCAGGCCCACGGCAGGAGGTCGTCGAGGCTGTTGACGGGATGTCCGTCAAGCATGCGCTGAAGTACGTCGGCGAGATAGGCGTAGGGCTCGACGCCGTTGAGCTTGGCGGTCTCGACCAGCGAACAGACGATCGCCCAGCGGCCGCCTCCCCCGTCCGACGGGACCTCATGATGCCCGGATTCTAGGGCATGAGGTGGAGGTCGCCTATCCGTTCCACCCGCTGTTCCGGCGGCCCGCGATCGTGATTGCAGATCAGTTCCACAACGGCAGTCGTCATTTGACCCTGCGCTCAGGCGAGTGCCCATCCTTCCTGGTTCCCGCATGGATGCTTGATCCAGCGGTCGCATCGGTCAAAACCACTGACGTTCCGCGCATTTCGGTTGCCCGACTTTTAGATCT